>NZ_QUGP01000010.1:0-121225 GCF_003479125.1 Eubacterium sp. AF19-12LB
CTGGAAATGTTTAAGGAAGGAAAAAGCTTTGATGAGGTAAAGAAGGTTGTTGAGGGTGGAATAGAATCTTTTGATAAATTCAATAGAGTGGCATGTGAAATAGGAAAAAGAAAAGATTTAGATAATGTACAGAAAGTACAGAAAGTACAGGAATTACAGAAGTTATTTAAGGATTCAAAATATAAAACAGATGTAAATGTACCTAAGGATGTTAAATACATAAAAGAATTTGATTCAAATGGAAATGTAATATATGATTGGCCAATGAAACTTGGATTTAAGGATGGAACAATAGAACCAATAACAAGAGAGAATGGTTTGTCTATAATATGGGACAGATATGGTTATATGGGAGGCAATAATTTTGCGGATGTGCCGTTGTCAGGAAAATATACCTATAGTGAAAGAGCAATTCCTTATTTAGAGAATGAAGAGGCGTATCATATCGTAACATTTAATGTTGACTCATATTTTGATAAAATAGATGCAATAAAGAATGGGAACATAGATGAATTTAATAAGATACTAAAAAAAGAAAATATTGAAGAATGGGACATTGAGGAGTTTGAAGAATTACGTTACGAATATAAAATTTTCATGAAAAATATTCAAAAAGAAATAGGTAATATAGATGCAACATATGGTGTAAAAGGTATTGCAAGCGCTTGGTCAGAGTTGTCTGGTGGAGCTAGACAATTTGTAATGCCATTAAATGGCAACATTATGAAAACAATTGGAATATTGTATGAATAGAGGTGTAAAGTGGAAAAGAGAATATTAATTTCTAAAATATTATTATTTAGAGATAAAATAGAAAGGTGGAGAATATGTATAAATTATATATCAAATGCTGATTTTGTTTTGGGATATGGATTTGATAAAGATAAGAAAATGTGGAAAGTTTATGAAAATAATGAAAGAGGATTAAAATACGAAGAATATTTTAAAAGTGAAGAGGAAGCATTGGAAAAACTTTATAAAAAAGTAAAATTTTGCTATAGAACAATAAAATAAATGACGAAGGAAAAGTATTTAAGATGGCGCTTTCAAGGAAAAATGAGCTTGTAAAGATAGACTCAGAAAACATTGAGGAAATGGTAGAAAAATGGAGAAAAGAATTGTTTATTAACTTGTGGGAATAACTAAAAGAAAATGGTGCAAGCGATTTCACTGATGTATGGGAATCATTAAGAGAAAGTTACGGTGAAAGAACGGCAGCCATACTGCAGGAATTCGGACAGGATGGTCTGAACCTTGCAGAAAAGTATGGAGATGACCTTGCAAGAATGATCGACAATCTGGAGCCAACAGAAACTAAAAAAGCAGTAAGCCTTATAAACAGTTATGGTGATGATGCACTGGAAATGTTTAAGGAAGGAAAAAGCTTTGATGAGGTAAAGAAGGTTGTTGAGGGTGGTTTAAGTGAGAGTGTTTTAAAAACTAGTGGAATAAAGACATGGGATGAAATATTAGATATGTTAACGAAAGAAGGGGTAGATGAAAATAAGATAAGTGAAATACTTTCTACTCCGAAGGGAAGTAGACCTGACCCAGCTACTTATTTAAGCAAAGAATACATAGATAGTCATCTTAGTCATTTTCAAGATGGTGTAACAAAAATTAAATCAAAGGCACCTGTTGATACAGAAGGTGTAGGATTAGGTACTTTTGTTATGCCTAAGTCGGTTGCAGATGAAGTAATTTCACAGGCTGGTGGTGATGTTTCAAGATTAGAGGAATTATTAGGTCTAAATCCAGGAGATTTGGGAACTAACCCTGTAAGAGTAGATATACCAAATCCTCAAAATATAAGAATACCAAGTGGAAATGAAGCTGGTGCATGGCCAGGTTATTGGACGCCAGGTGGTGTTATGGAAGCGGTTATTGACCCTGTACCAAAAACAGAATACATAGTGACAGAAAATATTTTAGGAAAGTAGTAAGATGTTTAAAATGGAAAAAATTTTTACGGGAAATGGAATTGAAATAGTAAAATGTGATAATAGTTACTATATGATTTATGATGCTGGCGAAATATGTGATAGAATGGAGAAAATCCAGATAACCGAAGAGGAAGTTGTCTTGGCTCAAAAAAGTACAATGGATGCATATAATATAATTATAAAGTATCAAAACGAGAAGATGTTTGGAGATAGCAAATAAACAGGATTTTTTATAATGAATAATACAAGTTTGTTAAAATATATGCAGATAAAAATACATTATTAACGATTATATTTTAGAAATCACAACAACCTATCACTCCTGTACGTTTATTAATTAATCATAATGGCTGCCCAGAAGCAATTAAGAATTTATGATGTTAATTAATAGACACACCTGATATAGGACATGTTCCCAGAGGAGAAAGCCCTGATTATTGGAATTTCACTGATGCATGGGAGCTGTTAAGACAAAGTTACGGTGAAAGAACGGCAGCCATACTGCAGGAATTTGGACATGATGGTCTGAACCTTGCAGGGAAGTATGGAGATGACCTTGCAAAGATAATCGACAACCTTGAACCTGCAGAAGCCAAAAAGGCAGTAAACCTGATAAACAGTTACGGAGACGAAGCATTCGATTTATTTAAGGAAGGAAAAGGTGCGGATGAAGTAAAGAAGATTGTTGAGGGTGGATGTAACACTATTAATGGATTAAAAATAATTGATGGAAAAGTTGATGGAAAGATTCCACTGGCAGAATATGAAAAGTATCGAGTTGATAGTGTGCATAATGCAGACTCGAATATAATGACATTAGGTAAGTACGAACCGACTATAAGGGCGGACGGAACTAAAGATTATTCAGTACCAGGAACAGGGTCATATACTGTTAAGGCTGGAAATACAACATATTTTAGTCTTGGAACGGAGTGGGATAAAATTACGGATACATATGGTTTAGATGCAACAGGTCAAAATATGTTTGACTATTTTAATAAGCCTGCATTAGATGATGCTGTAAGTGCTAGTAAGGAAATACGATTTTCACATAATCCAGAGGCATATGGAGAATGTGCGTTAAAATGGGAATGGGATTATTTGCAAGAAAAACATGGATATTTTGCGTTGGAGAAGAGAGGAGATTTTTGGTATGCAATTAAATGATTTTAATAAAATTAGAATGGAAATTGGGAGAAAAATAAAGCAATCATTTGGCAATAAAATAAGAGGTATGGAGTTTTATGATATAGTTGAGAAAACAGGACATTGGTCATTTAAAATATGTTTTATAGCATATAATTACTTTTCGGTAGTATTTAGTTATGAGCTTGATATAATTGGATTCTCGATAGAAGTTGGAAATGGGAAGTTACTAAGTGTAATTAATGAACATAATTGTTATTCGAATATGGATATGGATAGCTATTTACAAAATGTTATTGAAGAGCTTGAGTTGAGAATTCCTGATAAATATTTAAAGATTCATGGTTGGAAGTAGTTTTATAAAAGTATGTCTTCACTTAAGGAAAGCAACAAAAAATTTAACTACGGTCAAATAATCGGAATGGTTCTCACCGAAGGTGATGTAATACATGTAAATTAAAATGTAGACACTAGATCAAAAATTACCAATTGGGTATACATAAGGACATTTAAAATTAAAACTGAATTTTTTTTAGATTTAGAACCAATATTATTTTGATGATGGTGCAAAAAGATTTTATCAGAGATAAATAAATTATATACTTAGTAAAGGGTATACATTTGAATCAACTGGTGATGGCTTGTGGAAAGCTGTAAGAAAGTAGGTAAATATGACATGTGAAGAGGTAAAAAAAGTATTTTTTAAGTATGATGGCTCATTGTTTGCAATGGCCATGGAAGAAAAAGAAGTTTATGAGAACTATAAATTGTTAAACATTTCTGAGGAAACGGTTGAAAAATGGAGACAAGAATTGTTAAAGTTTGTTTGGAAATTGGTAAAAGTTCAAACATCTGATGAAAAAATAAAGCTCAGGTTGGAAAGAAACATAAAGAAATGTTATTTAATAAGTTCTAAGATAAATTATTCAACTTTTCCAATTTAAATTAGGCTTATACTTTTGAACATTCAACGACCTACAACTTCTGCACGTCTATTAATTAATCATCATGGTTGTCCAGAAGCAATTAATAAGCCATGATATTAATTAATAGACACACCTGATACAGGATATATTCCCGGAGGAGGAAGCCCGGATTACTGGAATTTCATTGATGCATGGGAGTTGCTTAGCAAAAAATATGGTGAAAAGGTAGCAAGCATACTGCAGGAGTTTGGAGAAGACGGACTAAAGCTTGCAGAAAAGTATGGAGATGACCTTGCAAGAATAATCGACAATCTGGAGCCAACAGAAGCTAAAAAAGCAGTAAGCCTTATAAACAGTTATGGAGATGAAGCACTTGAATTATTTAAGGAAGGAAAAAGTGCGGATGAAGTAAAGAAGATTGTTGAGGGCGAAGGTAAAGTAATAAGTCAAGAAGATAGAGCAAAAATAGATGCTTGGAATAATACACCTAGCGACGAATTGTATTTGAAATATAAGGATGTATTTGACAATCCTAAGTATTATGATCAAATAACAGGAGAAATTCATTGGCCTCAAAACAATGGCTTTGTGAGAATACCTATAGATGAAGTTTTACAATCTGGAACGAGAATAGATAGATATGGAAGTGATTTTGGCACATTTACTTCACCAGAAGGGATTCCATATGAGATGAGAGCGCTAGCACCAGGAACTGACATGAAACCATATAGTGTATTTGAAGTTGTTGAACCAATTAATGTGAAGGCAGGTGAAATAGCACCATGGTTTGATGAACCAGGAGGAATACAATATTTATTACCTGATACAGTGGATAAATTACTAGATGCTGGTATATTAAGGAGGATTAAGTAGTGACAATAATAGAATTAGAACATGAATTAGTACAATTGGGAATAGCGAGTGATTTGTATTCTATAATGACGGGTGGATTACCTAATGAAAAACTATGTATTGTAAAGGATGATAAATGGCAGGTTTATTATAGCGAACGAGGAAAGAAAAGTGGACTAAAAATATTTGAAACAGAAACGGAAGCTTGTGAATATTTTTTGTGTAAAGTAAAAAGATATGCAACTAAATAATTTTGATTATGGTTGTACTTTCGGATTCCCAACAACCTATAACTCATGCATGTCTATTAATTAATCATCATAGTTGCCCAGAAGCAATTAAGAATCCATGATGTTAATTAATAGATACTAGCAAAATTTTGCCGAGCTTGGTATAAGAAAGGATATTGAAAAATCAAGATAGAATATTTAGTTCCAATATGCTGATATAAACGCACGCCTAGCAACAAGAAAAAATGTTGCGAAAGGGTGCGTTTATATCAGCGTGTTAGGGAAGTAGATTTAGATACCATCAAAGAACGGCAGCCATACTGCAGAAATTCGGACAGGATGGTCTGAACCTTGCAGGGAAGTATGGAGACGACCTTGCAAAGATAATCGACAACCTTGAACCTGCAGAAGCCAAAAAGGCAGTAAACCTTATAAACAGTTACGGAGACGAAGCATTCGATTTATTTAAGGAAGGAAAAGGTGCGGATGAAGTAAAGAAGATTGTTGAGGGTGGATTAAGTGAGACCAGAGTGGTAGTAAGACAATTGATTATGTTAAATTAAGTGATGAACTTGGAAATAAAATAACACTTGATGGATACAAAATAATAAATATTAAAGATGCAACGACTGCTAATGCAGATTGGGCAGATATGGGGTATGATTTATCACCATATTTAATAGGAGATAGTGATATTGAAACTAAATTTATCAATATTCAAAAAAATATATGACAGTTTGTATTTGGATGATGGAAAAGAATTCAAATATATTGGATTTAAGGATACTAAAAAGAAAAAATTTTTTTAAAGAATTGCTCATAGCAATCAATCTTCTAAAGAATAAACTGAATGATGAATATATTATTGATGATAATATGGATTTTTTAAAGAAAATTATTATTTAACTTGAATTATGTATTCAAATAAATAAGTTGACTTTTTCCCTGCAATTTGATAGCATTACGTGGTACACTTTAGTTTGATAAAGTAGTAAAACAATAAATGAAAGAAAACATCTTTAATTTAGGAGGAAATTATGAGAAAATTAGTAGCATTAGCTTTATCATGTGCAATGGTATTTTCAATGACTGCATGTGGAAGCAAGGATAATGGAAGTAAAGATAATGGTAGCAAGAGTGATAGTGGAAAAACAACTTTTACAGTAGGATTTGACGCTGAATATCCACCTTATGGATATATGGATGACAATGGTGAATATACAGGATTTGACATTGAACTTGCACAGGCTGTATGTGATATTGAAGGATGGGAACTTGTAAAGACTCCTATCGACTGGGATTCAAAGGACTTAGAGTTAAATAATGGAAACATTGATTGTATTTGGAATGGATTTACAATGAATGGAAGAGAAGATGATTATACATGGTCAGACCCATATGTAAATAATGAACAGGTTATGATTGTTGCTAAAGATTCAGGAATTAAGAAGTTAGCTGACCTTAAAGATAAATATGTAGGTGTTCAGGCAGGAAGTGCAGCACTTGGTTTATTAAAAGAAGGTGGGGATCAGGAAGATTTAGCTAAGACATTTGCAGATTTACAGGAATATGCAGATTACAATACAGCATTTGCTGAATTACAGGCAGGAACAGTAGATGCAGTTGCAATGGATATAGGTGTTGCTAAGTATCAGATTGAATCAAGAGATGATGGATATGAAATCCTTGATGAGAAATTGAATTCTGAACAGTATGCAATTGGATTTAAGAAAGGCAATACTGAACTTAGAGATAAGGTGAATGCAGATATTAAGAAGTTGTATGAAGACGGAACAGTAACAAAACTTGCTGAAAAATATGGAATTGATGATATGATTTGCTTAGGAGAATAATCTAAGATAATCTGGAGGAAATAATGACTTTACAAACAGGAATGATGTTGTTAGCAGCAAAAATGCCATTGGATATGATGATATCTAAGATGTCAGAAGGTATGGTAGAAACATTAAAAATATTTTTTCTAACCCTTCTGTTTTCATTACCGCTTGGTTTGGTTATTGCATTTGGCAGAATGGCAAAAAACAGAATAATAAGATATATAGTAACAGTGTACATAGCAATAATGAGAGGAACTCCATTGATGTTGCAGGTAATGGCAATTTATTTTGGACCTAATTATTTACTTCATATTCGTATACCAAGAAGTTACAGATTTATTGCCATAATAGTTGCATTTGCCTTAAATTATGCAGCTTATTTTGCAGAAATATATCGTTCAGGTATTGAATCAATGCCTGTTGGACAATATGAGGCAGCAAGATTACTTGGATATAATAAGGCACAGACATTCTTTAAAATAATTTTACCGCAGGTTATTAAAAGAATTCTTCCATCAATTACAAATGAAGTAATATGTCTTGTAAAGGATACTTCACTTGCATTCTCAATTGCTTATTTGGAAATGTTTACAGTAGCAAAGCAGATTGCATCATCTAATACAAGCTTTACACCATTTATTATTGCAGGTGTGTTCTATTTTATTTTTAATAGTGTAGTTGCATGGGTAATGAACTTTGCAGAAAAGAAATTAAATTATTACAAATAGGAGGGGAATATGAGCGTTTTAGAAATGAATAATATTCAAAAACACTTTGGTGATTTAGAAGTGTTAAAAGACATTTCCCTTTCAGTTAATAAAGGTGAAGTATTGTCTATCATTGGACCGTCAGGTTCAGGAAAGTCAACATTATTAAGATGTGCAGTTAATTTAGAAAAAATTGATGGTGGAAAAATAACATATAATAATGATGTGATGGCTGATACACAGAATGGCAAAGTAATGTATGCAAAGAAAAATGAATTAAAGAAAATCAGAGATTCATTTGGGCTTGTATTTCAGAATTTCAATCTTTTTCCACATTATTCAGTATGGAAAAATGTTATTGATGCACCAATTCATGTACAAAAAAGAGATAGGTCAGAAGTTGAAAAGACTGCGATGGAATTGCTTGAAAAAATGGGTATAGCAGATAAGAAAGATTCTTATCCATGTCAGTTATCAGGTGGTCAGCAGCAAAGAGTTTCTATTGTAAGAGCACTTGCAATGAAACCGGATATTTTGTTTTTTGATGAACCAACATCAGCCCTTGATCCTGAGTTAACACAGGAAATTCTTAAAGTCATAAAAGAATTAGCAGATGAACATATGACAATGGTTATAGTTACACATGAAATGTCATTTGCAAAGGAAGTTTCAAACAGAATTATATTTATGGAACATGGTGTTATAGTAGAAGATGGAACACCGAGTGAGGTATTTGCATCAGAAAATCAGAGAACAAAAGAGTTCCTTGGTAAATATAGAAATTTGTAAATTTAATAAATAAAGAAATTATAGCGTAGTGGTTTGTACCAAATCTAAAAAGGTTAGACATAAATCTGACAATTGTAGGTTGGAACAACAGCTACGCTTTTATTATTGTTATAGAAACTGTGAATTATATAATTACATTAAATTAGAGTTGCGAGTTTTTAGTTATAATACATTTAACAAATGATTGCATTTTTTGGAAAAAAACTGAAAAATTTTATTCCTGGTTATTTTGTATCACATAATATGTAGTTGACATACAATACTATACGACATATAATATAAAAAAAGAAATAATATGGAGGAGTATCTATGATATTTAATACAGGAGCTGCTTTATTGGATGCAATAGTATTAGCCGTTGTATCGAAGGAAAAGGATGGAACTTATGGATATAAGATAACCCAGGATGTTAGAAGTGTTCTTAGCGTATCTGAATCAACGTTGTATCCGGTGCTTAGACGATTACAAAAAGAAGGTTATTTTGAATTGTATGATAAAGCCATAGATGGAAGAAATAGAAGATATTATAAAATTACTGATACAGGAAGAAGCCAGCTTAATATGTATGTAACTGAATGGGGTAATTATTCTAAAAAGATAACGGATTTATTTGAAAATGAAAAATCAGGAGGTAATGAAAATGACTAGAAAAGTTTTTATGGAAACGTTAGAAAGAATGTTATCAGATGTTTCTTTTAATGATAGATATGATGCTTTAAGTTATTATAAAGAATATTTTGATGATGCAGGAATCACGGAAGATATGGTTGTACCTGAAAGTGTAGGAACACCTGAACAGATAGCGATGAGATTAAAGAAAAGCATTAATAGCGGAGAGAATATAACCAGTGAAAATATTAATATAGGTGGAACTTATAATAGAGATAATACAAGTGGTTCATACAATACAAAGCAAAATACTGGCAATAGCTATAATAATAGTCAAAATGCAGGACAGTATTCATATAATAATTCTCAAAATACAGCACAATATGAATATAATAATGCAGGACAATACAATAAGAAAAATGATGAAAGAGCAATTAAAATAATTGTTGCTATCATAATTGCGGCAGTTACATTTCCAATATGGAGTGGAATATTAGGAGTTATTATAGGAATTGTTTTTGGTCTTGGCGGAACTATAATTGGGTTAGGAGTAGCAGGAATATCATTGATTGTAGTTGCAATAGTTTCAGGGTATGGATTTGCAACATCAGTATTGCTTATGGGAATAGGATTAATTTTATTTGGTGTAGCAATATTGTTAGTAATACCGGAAGCGTTGTTTTGTATTAAATTTTTGCCATGGTTATTTAAACAGGTTGCAGAATTAATTCATAAAATAACAGGCAGAAAGGAGTTTAATGTATGAAAAAATTAATAAAAATTACGGCAGTTGTTGGTGCTATTATTGTTGTACTAGGAATCGTGTGTATAGTGGCTGGAATCTCGAAAGGTGGAAGTAATATTGTTAAAGAAGAGATAGGGAAAACTTTTGCGAAGGCTAAGGTTAAGATAGAAAAGAACGATACTACAGGAATGACAAAATTACAAAACAACAGTGATACAATTGACATGTTATCAGTTAATAATTTAAGACTTGATTTATCAACAGCGTCATATGATATTGAAGAATGGAACAAAGAACAGATAGGATTTTCTTATGATGCAGATATAATGGAAGTTTATTATTTAAATGAAGGAGATTCACTAAATGTTTTAATACAATACAAGAAAAAATGGAAAAAAGGTGAACGAGATGTAACAGTTTACTTGCCAAGAGGAAAATCATATAGCAATTTTAATTATAGTCTTTCAGCAGGAGAAGCAGATATTGAAAATATATCAGCTGTATATGCAACAATTAATAATGATGCAGGAAGTACATCAATTGATAGCCTGCAATCAGCATCTACAGACATTACTGTGAATATGGGAGAATTATCAATTGACAACTTATCAACAGATACGATGAATACAGATATATCTATGGGAGATTTAGATATAGAAGGAGTGATAAATGGTGCGGCAAAGATTGTCTGCTCTATGGGAAATGCAGAAATGACATTGAATGATGGAACTAGTGCATATAATTATCAGTGGGATATAAATATGGCTGATTTGTATGTTGAAAATTGTATCGACAAATCTGATTTTTCAAGTGATGGAAATAAAGATAATGGTGCAGAAAAGATGATAAGTATAGAATGTGATATGGGAAGCGTTGAAATTGATTAACATTTTTCTACTATAATGTGATAAAATGCTATGGCAGGTGTGCAAATAAGTATACCTGCCATAATATTTTTACATAATAAGAATAGCATTTAAAAAATGGGAGAAATTTAAATGAAAAGTTTATTAAAGTATTTAAAGAATTATAAGAAAGAATCAGTGTTTGCTCCCCTCTTTAAGATGTTAGAAGCATCGTTTGAATTATTTGTGCCTTTAGTAGTGGCGAAAATAATAGATAATGGTATTGCTAAAGGGGATAATATTTATGTTCTGAAAATGGGAGGAGCTTTACTTTTACTTGCTATAATTGGACTTACATGCTCTTTAACGGCACAGTATTTCGCAGCAAAGGCAGCGGCAGGATTTGGAACAGAAGTAAGACATGCATTGTTTAAACACATTCAGACATTTTCCTATGATGAGATTGACAGATTAGGCTCATCTACACTTATTACAAGATTGACAAGTGATTTGAATCAGGTTCAGTCTCAGGTTAATATGTTTTTAAGATTGTTCCTAAGGTCTCCGTTTATTGTGTTTGGCGCAACAATTATGGCATTTACGGTAGATGTTAAGGCAGCACTTGTATTTGTTGTAGCGATTCCCATTCTTGCAGTAATTGTATTTGGAATTATGCTTGCAACAATCCCAATGTATAAAAAAGTTCAGAATGGTTTGGATAAAATTTTATCTGAAACAAGGGAAAATCTATCCGGAACAAGAGTAATCAGAGCATTTAATAAAGAACAGAATGAAATTGATAGTTACAATGAAAGTAATGATGCATTAAATAAATTTCAGATTTTTGTTGGAAAAATATCCGCAGTTATGAATCCACTCACATTCGTGGTAGTAAATTTTGCCATGATTGGAATTATTTATGTAGGGGGAATAAGAGTAGATGCCGGATATCTTACACAGGGAATGGTTGTAGCACTTATCAATTATATGTCACAGATTTTAATAGAATTGATAAAACTTGCAAATCTTATTATTAATCTGACGAAAGCGTTTGCCTGTGCAAATAGAATTGAAGATGTTATGAAAGTTGAATCTTCAATGAAATTTGGAAATGAAACAGAAGGAAAGAATAAAGAAATTGCAGTCGAATTTAAAGATGTTTCACTTATGTATGCAGGTTCTAGTGAAAATACGATAGAAGGACTTAATTTAAAGGTTTTAAAAGGACAGACTATAGGTGTAATAGGCGGAACAGGCTCAGGTAAAACGTCTCTTATAAATATGATTCCAAGATTTTATGATGCAACTAAGGGTGAAGTCTTAGTAAATGGAACAAATGTTAAGGAATACACTGAAGAAGGTCTTAGAAATAAAATAGGAATTGTTCCACAAAAAGCAGTTTTATTTAAAGGAACAATTAGAAGTAATCTTTTATGGGGAAATGAGAGTGCAACAGAAAATGATTTGATGGAAGCGTTAAAGCAGGCACAAAGCTATGATTTTGTTATGCAGAAAGAAAATGGAATAGATTCTGTTGTAGAACAAAATGGACGAAATTTCTCAGGTGGACAGAGACAGAGACTTACAATTGCAAGGGCTTTAGTAAGAAAGCCGGAAATTCTTATATTAGATGACAGTTCATCAGCACTTGATTATACAACTGACGCTAATTTGAGAAAAGAGATAGCAAAGCTAAAAGATATGACAGTATTTATCGTATCTCAAAGAACAGCATCAATTATGGATGCAGATCAGATTGTTGTGCTTGATGATGGAAATATTATGGGAATTGGAACCCATAAGGAATTATTAGAAAATTGTGAGGTATATAAGGAAATATATGAATCACAATTTAAAAAGCCGGAAAAGGAGGAAATGTAAGATGAAAGAAAAGACATTGACTCAAAAGCAGGCTTTGGAAAAAGTAATAAAGCATATAAAAAAATATTGGTATTTACTTGGAGGTTCACTATTTTTTGCACTAGTGTATGTTGCTCTTTCATTGTATGTACCAATTCAGTTAGGAAATGCTACAGACCTTATTTTAGGTAGGGGAAAGGTAGACTTTACAGAGATTGGACTTATAGCTGTTAAAATAGCCGCGTTTACTTTAATAGCTGCATTTGCACAGTGGATAATGAATAACTGTAATAATAAAATTACTTATAATGTAGTAAGAGATATTAGAGAAGAAACATTTGAACACTTACAGAAATTGCCACTTAAATATATTGATAGTCATTCTAATGGAGAAACAGTAAGTAAAATAATCACAGATGTAGACCAGTTAGCAGATGGCTTGCTTATGGGATTTTCTCAGTTATTTACAGGTATTGTTACAATTATATTGACGTTAGTATTTATGCTCACAATAAGTATTAAAATTACATTGGTTGTAGTTTTAGTAACACCTGTTTCTTTATTTGTAGCTAAATTTATTGCAACAAGAACTTATTCAATGTTTAAAAAACAGTCAGAAACAAGAGCTAAGCAGACGGCATTGATAGATGAAGTGATTGGAAATGGAAAAGTTGTAAAGGCTTTTGGAAGAGAAGATGAAGTTGTAGAACAGTTTGATGAAATTAATGAGGATTTAAGAAAATATTATTTAAAGGGTACATTTTTCTCATCAATTACAAATCCGTCAACAAGATTTGTTAACAGTCTTGTATATGCAGGAGTAGCAATTTCAGGTGGTATTATTGCAATAACAGGAGGAATTACAGTAGGTAATTTACAATGTATTTTAAGTTATGCAAATCAATATACTAAACCATTTAATGAAATTTCAGGCGTTGTTACGGAACTTCAAAATGCGATTGCCTGTGCAGGAAGAGTATTTGTCCTTCTTGAAGAAGAACCGGAAATCGAAAATAAAAATGCAATAGATATTGAAAATGCATCAGGAAGTGTTGAATTAGACCATGTTAATTTCTCATATACACCTGATAAGAAATTAATTGAAGATTTAAATTTATGTGTCGAACCGGGTAAAATGATTGCCATTGTAGGACCGACAGGATGTGGAAAGACAACAATAATTAATCTTTTAATGAGATTCTACGACGTAAACAGTGGAAAAATCACGATGGATAGCCATAATATAAAAGATATAACAAGAAAAAGTCTTAGAAAATCTTACGGAATGGTGTTGCAGGAAACATGGCTTAAAAATGGTACGATAAGAGATAATATATCAATGGGAAAAGAGGATGCAACATTAGAAGAGGTAATAGAAGCAGCCAAGTTATCCCATGCACATAGTTTTATTAAGAGGCTCCCAAATGGATATGATACTGTAATTGGTGATGATGGCGGAAATCTTTCACAGGGACAGAAACAGTTACTGTGTATAGCAAGAGTTATGCTTTGCCTTCCACCAATGCTTATTTTAGATGAAGCTACATCATCTATTGATACAAGAACGGAAATACGAATCCAGAAAGCATTTGCTAAGATGATGAAAGGAAGAACAACTTTTATTGTTGCACATAGACTTTCAACTATAAAAGAAGCAGATACAATACTTGTCATGAATGATGGAAAGATTATAGAGCAGGGAAATCATAATCAGCTGCTTGCAAATAAAGGATTTTATTATGAACTTTACAACAATCAGTTTAGTTCAGTAAATTCTTAAACTTTTGCCATTGTTTATAGGCAAATGAAAAAAATATAAGGCTAATAATTATTGCACACAAAAATTGCGAGCCATAATTAAAAATTAAAGAGTGGGAAGTTGATGAACCACTAAAAATATGTATAAAAATATAACCTGTTGTCAGGCTTAAGGTTAGCCAGATGACAGGTTTTATTATGTTTGCAACAGGAGAAAAATTAACAGCAACTTCTTTAGAAATATAGCGTAAATGAAGTGAAACAGTTATCAATTCGCTTAAGAGCATTCCCCAGAAATAAGCTTTTATTCCATAAAAAGGAACAAGTAGAAGTAAAAATAATAATCTAATAATTATGGCGGCCATATTATGAATAAACGCAGCAGTAGTTTTGCCAAGACCGTGTAAAATAGAGCCAAAAGATATGGACATGTACATTAAAGGACATAACCATGAAAGTGTTTTAATATAAGAACCGGCACTTGCATGACCAAATATATCTTTCCCAATAAAATCTCCGAAAAAAATAAAAAAGCCAATACAAAAAATACCTGTAACTAAAGAAAACCATATTGTGAAATTTGTTGTAATTTTTATTTTTTCTTTGTTCCCTGAAACATTTGCGTCAGCAATTGTAGGCATAATCATCATTGCAATAGAATTGCTAATAGCTGATGGAAATGTAATTACAGGCAAAGTTATTCCTGCAAGAATTCCATATAAGGTAATAGCTGAATTAGAACTTAGGCCGTATTTAACAAGCATAAACGGAATTAGTATAGCTTCCGCACTTTGAAAGAAAGTCAGTAAAATTCTGTTAAGCGTAAGGATATACGAAACGTTAAAGAGCATTTTCATTTTTGAAAAAATATTTGAAAAATTATCTTTTGAAAAGAATGAAATTCCATAATTTGAGACAACCAATATGCAGTAAACGGTTCCTGCAATTTCAGATAAAATAAGAGAAAAGACAGCAACTTTAGGTGTTAGGGCATACCCTTTAGATGTAAAAATAACATAAAAAATAAACAAGGAAGCCAATTTGAATACCTGTTCTAAAACCTGAGCTATTGATGGGATAAGAGGCTTTTTTAAACCAAGATAAAAACCCACGGTACATGCATGTAGTACAGTCATAGGTATAGTATAGGAAGCATATTTTAAAAGTATGGCACAATTTGGTTCGCCTAAAAAAGAAGCCAAAACATTAGAAAAAAAATACATAATAAACGAGGCGATAACAGCAAGAAATTCAGACATGATAATACTTGCCGTAAATATTGAATAACTCTTTTTTAAATCTTTACTTTCAGCAACAAATCTTGATACAGCAGTTTGTATTCCACCGCATGAAAAAGAAATAAAGAAAGCAAGTACGGGAAAAATCATTTGAAAAAGGCCAAGCCCTTTAGCACCAATTAAGTTAGATAAGAATATTCTATATAAGAAACCAATAACTCTGCTTGCAATCCCGGAAAATGTAAGCATAATGGTTCCTAAAATAATAGTAGTCTGTTTTGACATAAAATTCTCCATTCTGCTTTTTACTATAAAGAAAAATAAAGCAGAAAATTTATTAGTTCATAATATGATGCAAAGTACTTAAAAATGATTAATGAGAGGGTGAAATTTTGATATATTTAGATAACGCTGCAACTACGGCAGTATGTAAAGAAGCAAAAGAAGCGATGGTTCCGCTTTTAGAAGATGAGTATGGAAATCCATCTGCAAATTATCCTTTTGGAGATAGGGCAGGAAGTATCGTCGAAAGAGCAAGAATAAGGATGGCAGGAATGATTAATGCAAATCCTGAAAATATCATATTTACATCAGGAGGAACTGAATCAGATAATAGTGCTGTGCTTAAAATAAAGGATATTGAAAATTCGCATATTATTACAACAAAAATTGAACATCATGCAATATTAAATACCTGTGAATACGCTAGAAAAAAAGGTGCAGAAGTAACCTACCTAAATGTAAATCCGGATGGAGAAATAAATATTGATGAATTAGAAAAATCTATAAAGGAAAATACAAGGCTTATATCGGTCATGTTTGCAAATAATGAAATAGGAACAATAGAACCGATAGCAAAGATAGGGCGTTTAGCAAGAGCATATGGAATAACTTTTCATACAGATGCCGTACAGGCATTTGGGCATGTTCCGATAAATGTTGCAAGGATGAATATTGACTTGATGAGCGTAAGTGCACACAAATTTAACGGACCTAAAGGTGTTGGGTTTCTCTATGTAAGAAATATAGATGATTTTGAACCACTTATATGGGGTGGGGGACAGGAAAATGGAAAGCGTTCAGGAACTGAAAATGTAGCAGGAATTGCTGGAATGGAGCAGGCAGCAATTCAGTCGATTAAGAACATGAGTTATAGAATGCAAAAAGAACAGTATTTGCGTAATTATCTCATAAATCGTGTTATGAATGAAATTGATGATGTAAAACTTAACGGACATAAATTTAAAAGGCTTCCCGGAAACGCAAATTTTAGTTTTAAAAATATAAACGCTGCTAAATTGGTTGAAGATATGGGAAATGAAGGCATTTGTATTTCAGCAGGCTCGGCCTGTGCGGCGGCAGGAGGAAAACCGTCGCAGGTTATTATGGCTATAAATGTTCAGAAAGAGTATGCTTATGGAACAGTAAGAATAACTATATCACATGAAAATACAAGAGATGAAATTGACAGGACAGTAGAAATAATGAAAAAGTTAATAAAACTGCAAAGAGAACAGTAGAAAACTAATGAATTATATAAAAGTAAAAGCATCCGCATAAACATCATTGTTATAAAATAAGTTTGTGGGGATGTTTTTATATGTATTCAATAATCTTTGAATTTCAACAGTAAAATTATGAAATAAAACAGTAAAATTATGAAATAAAACAGTAAAACTATGAAATAAAACAGTAAAACTATATCATAAAATATCAAATAAATATAATGAAACAGAGAAAAATGTAATAACTTTGTTACCTAAATATTACATAAGTCCGAAATTTATTAAATAAAGATTAACTTTGTCAAAATCTGTTGTTTTTTGTTGTTTATATGATAGAATGGCTATGGCTATTACGAAAATTATTGGCCTTAAATAACATTACTTAAAGAAAAGGCAGATTACAATAATGCTGGTTAGTAAGAGGAAAGATAATATGAAAATGATGAATAATAAGAAAAACAATAGGACAAGTATAGTTTTAGGCACGATAATGATTGCTATCATAGCAGCTATTATTATTTGTGTAGAAGGAGCAGGATTTGGGCTTGAATCTAAAATGATTAAATCATTAGCAGATAATATACATGAAAATGTACCTGAGGCACAAACTTACAAAAGTAAGTATAGAAAAGCAAACAGACATGATAGTGAAAATGAAACTACAAGAACAAAAAGAGAATATGGAAAATATTTGTTTGTAGGAGATTCCAGATATAAGGGAATGGAAAAAGCAAATGCGACAGATGAAGATGTGTTTATTTGTGAAGTTGGTGAAGGATACGACTATTTGATAAACCAGATGAATAATATAAAGTATGAGATTGATGATAATACAGCATTAATTATAGGATTAGGAGTTAATGACTTAGTAAACATCGACAAATACGTAGATAAAATAAATGAAATGTCACAGACATTTGATTGTCAGATTTATTATATGCTTGTAAATCCTGTAGATGAAGAACAGGAGACATATAGTGGTTATCACATTAAGAATGATGACATAGATTATTTTAATCAGGAAATCATAGACAGATTAGATGAAAATGTCATTGTAATAGACACAAACAGTTATTTGAATGCCATCGGATTTGAAACTCAGGATGGACTTCATTATACAGAAGAAACTTACGAAAATATTTATAATTATATAAAGTCACAGTTATAAAATAATTGTGTATGACACAGGCGGAGGAAGAGATGTTATTTTGCAGTAATCAGTTTATATTTTATTTTTTACCGATAGTGATATTGATATATTTTTTAGTACCAATGAAGTTTAAAAATATATGTTTATTTATCGCAAGCTTAATATTTTATGCAGTCGGTGAAATGAAATATGTTCCATTAATTTTATTATCGCTGACAGTAAATTATTTTGCAGCTATTTTTATCAGAAAATTTCAATATGATAATCAGATACTTGAACATAATGGAGAAGAAAAAAATAATTATGACAAAATAACATTAATCGTAGCTTTAGTATATAACTTCCTGTTTTTATTTGTGTTTAAATATTTTACTTTTTTTACGGGAATAGAAACAAGTCTTACATTACCACTTGGAATTAGTTTTTACACATTCCAGATAGCATCTTATGTTATTGATGTTTATACAAAGAAAACAAAAGCAGAAAAGAACTATATTAACTTAGGAGTTTATCTTTGTATGTTTCCGCAACTTATCGCAGGACCGATTGTTGTATATAAGGACATTGCTAAACAGATAAGAAAAAGAAAAGTATCATTACTTTTATTGCAGGATGGAATAAGAATTTTTATTATGGGTCTTGCATCAAAAATGCTTTTGGCAAATATAATGGGAATGTGCTGGGAGTCAATCAAGACTTACGGAATTGCAAGCATATCAACTCCAATGGCATGGATTGCGATGTTTGCATATACATTCCAGATTTACTTTGATTTTTATGGATATTCACTTATGGCAATAGGTCTTGGAAAAATGTTGGGATTTAAAATTCCAAGAAACTTTAACAATCCATATATATCAACATCCGTTACTGAATTTTGGAGAAGATGGCATATTACTCTTGGAAGCTGGTTTAGAGATTATGTTTATATTCCGCTTGGTGGTAATAGAAAAGGATTTGCAAGAACAATATTTAATATGTTTGTGGTATGGGGACTTACGGGATTGTGGCATGGAGCAAGCTGGAATTTCGTATGTTGGGGATTGTTGTTCTTTGTATTATTGACAATAGAAAAGCTTGGATTAAAAAATATATTAGATAAATATCCTGCACTTGGACATTTATATATAATATTTATAATTCCGATGAGCTGGATGATATTTGCACTTGATAAAATGGGAGACATAAAATTATATTTTGCAAAATTATTCCCAATGATTTCACATGTAAGCACAGAATTTGTAAACAAATTAGATTATGTTGATGCGATAAAACATTACGGAATATTCTTTGTATTTGCAGTTATCTTTAGTTTAAGTATTCCAATGAAGATATTTGAAAAATATAGAAGAACAAAAGTAGCGTCAGTAATTTTGATTATAATATTCTGGGTATGTGTGTATAGAATGAGTACAGCGGCAAGCAATCCGTTTTTGTACTTTAGATTTTAAAAATGATAATAACCTCTTAGCGGATTAAGGTTTAAGTTAATATTTATATTTTAACAGGAGAAAACAGATGGATAAAAAGGCTATATTTGATAAATATGGATTCTTGATTGTGATGGTTGTATCTGTTGTGATTTTTGGAATATTTCTGGGAACAAAAGACATAATAAAATACAACGAAACTAAAAAGATAGCGGAACAGGAAAGTAAAGAGAATAAAGGAAAAAAAGTAATCCAAAGTGATACCGGAGAAATCCGGATAGTTACGGATGAATCGGGAGAAACTCAGACAGAAGCCGTTACAGAGGAAAAACAGCATCGTGATTTTGTAACTGTAGATGAATCATATTTGGATGGAGCCTTATTTATAGGAGATTCAAGAACACAGACAATATCTTTGTATGCAAATTGGGATAAAACAGTATTTTACGCAGAACAGGGTGTGTCCGTATGGAAGATTTTAGATGAAAAAATCGTTAAATCAGGAAAGAAAAAAATAACTGTAAAAAAAGCCCTTGAAAAAAATAAATTTGAAAAAATTTATATAATGCTTGGAATAAATGAAATTGGAACAGGAACAGCAGATACATTTGCTGAGCAATATGGTAAAGTAATAAATACTATTAGAGAAAAACAGCCTGATGCAATAATATTTATTCAAAGTATTATGCATGTGACAAAAAAGAAAGACAAAGAAGAAACTTATATAAAAAATAAGGAAATAGATAAAAGAAATAAGAAACTTAAGGAACTTACAAACGGATACGACATAATATGGCTTGATGAAAACGAAGTGTTTGATAAAAAAGATACAGGGGCTCTTGACCCTAAATACACAAGTGATGGAGTTCATCTTATGCCTTCATGTGTGCCAAGATGGAAACAGTTTTTCCTTGAACATGGAATAGTAAAATAGGATAAATTAATCTTTATAATAAAAATGAAAAAACTACAAAACTTCAGATTGTTAAATGAAGTTTTGTAGTTTTTTTAGTTATTCATTAATATTTTTAAAATTAAAATGTTCTATAAGTTGTGCGGCTTTGTCAAAACCATATCCTATATTATCAGCAACATGGGCATCGGAGCCTACAGCCACAAGTTTTCCACCAAGATCTTTATAAAATGAAAGCATATCAAAGTGGGGATTTACAAAATCCATTCCTTTTGCAAGTGCACCGGTATTAATTTCTAAAGCAATATTTTTATGAATTATTTCTTTAAATATCTGTTCGACAATGTTGAAATAATCACTACAATTATAGTTTTTATCTTTATTTGGCGCATATCTGACTATGTAGTCTAAATGGCCTAATGTATTGAATGAATTAAACAATTTTAATGCATCAAGTAAAGTTGAAAAATAAGTCCTGAAAGCATCAGCTTCATTACGATTTTCCCAAAATTCAGAATAATATGGGTCCATGTTGTCTACAATATGACAGGAGCCAATGACATATTCAAATGGATATGATTGTAAAAAATCAGCATTTTTTTTGTAGTTGTCGCATGTAATGCCAAGCTCAACTCCAATATGAAGATTGATTTTTGAAGAGTATTTATCTTTTAATATGTTTAATTCATTAAAATATGAATCGGTATCTATATCAAATGATTCACCCGGAACAGGCCAGAACCAGTCCTGGTGGTCAGTGATGCAAATATCTTTCATATTTAAACTTATGGCTTTGTTTATTATATTTTCCAAATTCTCATCTGAATCAGCAGAAAATTTAGAATGTACATGAAAATCAGATAACATAACGTATATTCTCCTTATGTAATATGTATTGCAACTTGTTAATGTTTCAGATTCAGGTATAAATATATATTCCAAACACGTTGTTTTTCTTATTTTGCTGCGCCGTTTATAATAAATAAAAAAGTAAAACTCGCCTAAAGGCTCAAACATTACTTTTTTATTTACACTATGCTCGCAAAATTGCGAAAAACTTCCTATCGTTTGTTATATATATTTATACCTGAATCTGAAATAATTACAAATTAGCAAAGAAAAAAATTATGAGTAGAATATAACAAATTTTGCTGAAAATTACTATATTAATGAGAAGATAAAAGTAAAAACGTTTTATTTGTCAAAAAATTAACAAAATATGAGAAAAATGCAAAAAACTTCTTGATATTTGGAAAGTATTTATGTAGAATAATCAATAGGTTAATATTAATTAACAAAATATATCTTATTTAATAGGAGGACAATTAAATGTCAGTTAAAGTTGCAATTAACGGTTTTGGACGTATCGGACGTCTTGCTTTCAGACAGATGTTTGGAGCAGAAGGTTATGAAGTAGTAGCTATCAATGACTTAACAAGTCCTAAGATGTTAGCTCACTTATTAAAGTATGATTCATCACAGGGTAAATATGACAAGGCTGAAACAGTTTCAGCTACAGATGATTCAATCATCGTTGATGGAAAAGAAATCAAGATTTACGCAGAAGCTGATGCTTCAAAGTGTCCTTGGGGCGAATTAAAAGTAGACGTAGTATTAGAATGTACAGGTTTCTATACATCTAAGGCTAAAGCACAGGCTCATATCGATGCTGGTGCTCGTAAGGTTGTTATTTCAGCTCCAGCTGGAAACGATCTTCCAACAATCGTTTACAATACAAACCACGAAACATTAAAGGCAGATGATACAATCATTTCAGCTGCTTCATGTACAACAAACTGCTTAGCACCTATGGCTGATGCACTTAACAAGTACGCTCCAATCCAGAGTGGTATCATGTTAACAATTCATGCTTACACAGGTGACCAGATGACTCTTGACGGACCACAGAGAAAAGGTGATTTAAGAAGATCAAGAGCTGCAGCAGTTAATATCGTACCTAACTCAACAGGTGCTGCTAAAGCTATCGGATTAGTTATTCCAGAATTAAACGGAAAATTAATCGGTTCTGCACAGAGAGTTCCAGTTCCAACAGGTTCTACAACAGTTCTTACAGCTGTAGTTAAAGGAAAAGATATCACAGTTGAAGGTATCAATGCAGCTATGAAGGCAGCTTCAAACGAATCTTACGGATACAATGAAGACGAAATCGTATCAAGCGATATCGTTGGAATGAGATATGGTTCATTATTTGATGCTACACAGACAATGGTATCAAAGGTTGATGATGATACTTATGAAGTACAGGTTGTTTCATGGTATGACAATGAAAACTCATACACAAGCCAGATGGTTAGAACAATCAAATACTTCTCAGAATTAGCATAATAAATAAGAAATCTTTAAATAAGATCCATAAGGGTCCGGTCTTAATTGGACCGGACCCTTTTATATTGCGCTGATAATATGAATGTCACATCTATATGGATGTACATTTCATGGGCGCATATAATCTTGGAATAAAGTTTATACTGATTCCGGGATTTATGAGACTACGCGCATGACGCGCTTAAATGAAAGGAGCACATATAATGCTTAATAAGAAATCAGTAGATGATATCAATGTAAAAGGACAGAGAGTGTTAGTTCGTTGTGACTTCAACGTACCATTACAGGATGGAAAAATCACAGACGAAAACCGTTTAGTAGCAGCTTTGCCAACAATAAAGAAATTAATAGCTGATGGTGGAAAGGTAATCCTTTGCTCACATCTTGGAAAGCCAAAGGGAGAACCAAAGCCGGAATTATCATTAGCACCAGTTGCAGTAAGACTTTCAGAATTATTAGGACAGGAAGTTAAATTCGCAGCAGATCCTGAAGTAGTAGGACCAAATGCTAAGGCTGCAGTTGAAGCAATGAAAGACGGAGATGTTATTCTTCTTGAAAACACACGTTATCGTGCAGAAGAAACAAAGAACGGAGAAGAATTCAGCAAAGAATTAGCTTCACTTTGTGATGTATTTGTAAATGATGCGTTCGGAACAGCTCACAGAGCACATTGTTCAAACGTTGGTGTAACAAAATTTGTTGACACAGCAGTTGTAGGATACTTAATGCAGAAGGAAATCGATTTCCTTGGAAACGCAGTTAACAATCCGGAAAGACCATTCGTAGCTATCCTTGGTGGAGCAAAAGTTTCATCAAAGATTTCAGTTATTGAAAACCTTCTTGAAAAGGTTGATACATTAATCATCGGTGGTGGTATGGCATACACATTCATGGCTGGTCTTGGTGAAGAAGTAGGTAAATCACTTCTTGAAGAAGATTACAAAGAATATGCTGTAAACATGATGAAGAAAGCTGAAGAAAAGGGTGTTAAGTTATTAATCCCTGTCGATACAGTAGTTGGAGATAACTTCTCAAATGACTGCAACTTCAAGGTTGTAGGACGTGGAGAAATCCCAGCTGATATGGAAGGTTTAGATATCGGACCAAAGACAGCAGAATTATTTGCTAATGCTATTAAAGGAGCTAAGACAGTTGTATGGAACGGACCAATGGGATGTTTCGAAATGCCTAACTTTGCTAATGGTACAATTGCAATTGCTAAAGCTATGGCAGATCTTAAAGATGCTACAACAATCATCGGTGGTGGTGATTCAGCAGCGGCAGCTAACCAGTTAGGATTTGGTGATAAGATGTCACATATTTCAACAGGTGGTGGAGCTTCTCTTGAATTCCTCGAAGGTAAGGAATTACCAGGTGTTGCAGCAGCAAACGATAAGTAGGATATACAATATTATATAAGGCATCATCAGCAGTTAAAGGCTTAATATGCTTTTAACTGATATGTCTTAAATATAGAGGAGATTATATAATTATGAGAAAGAAAATTATCGCAGGTAACTGGAAAATGAACAAAACTCCTAGTGAGGCAGTTGCTTTAATCAATGAATTAAAACCTTTAGTAGCTAATGAAGATGTAGATGTAGTATTTTGTGTACCAGCTATTTCAATAGTACCGGCTATGGAAGCAGCAAAGGGTTCAAACATCAACATCGGTGCTGAAAATATGTATTTTGAAGAAAGTGGTGCATATACAGGAGAAATAGCTCCTAACATGTTAACAGATGTTGGAGTTAAGTATGTTATCATTGGACATTCAGAAAGAAGAGAATATTTCGCAGAAACAGATGCAACAGTAAATAAGAAAGTATTAAAAGCTTTTGAACATGGTATTACACCTATTATTTGCTGTGGTGAAACTCTTGAACAGAGAGAACAGGGTGTTGCAGTTGATTTCATCCGTCAGCAGATTAAGATCGCATTCTTAAATGTAACAGCAGACCAGGCTAAGGAAGCAGTTATCGCTTACGAACCAATCTGGGCTATTGGAACAGGTAAGACAGCTACATCTGATCAGGCAGAAGAAATTTGTGCAGCAATCAGAGAATGTATCGCAGAAGTATATGATGATGCAACAGCAGCAGCTATCAGAATTCAGTATGGCGGTTCAATGAATGCTGGAAATGCAGCAGAATTACTTGCTAAACCTGACATAGATGGTGGTTTAGTTGGTGGTGCAAGCCTTAAAGCAGAATTTGGAAAGATTGTCAACTATAATAAATAAGATTTTAAATAAGGGTTGTTGCAACAAAATTGCATCAGCCCTTTATTGAAGAACAGATTGAGTATTTAATAACAATTAACTATTATCAGATATTAAATTTAAGGAGTAAGTTTTAAAATTAAAATTCTTTTGTTTAATATCAAACAAAAAATTCGTTAGGAATATGAATATGAAGAAAAGAAATAAAATAATTATAAGATTAGTGTCTACATTGGCAGTTATGCTATGTGTAACAGGAGTAACCCATATACAGGCAAAGAATGTATATGCTAAGAAAACAATAACAATGACAACAAAGTCAATTCCTTCAGAAATAAAAAAGTATTCTAATTATAACAAATATACGAAGTATACAGTAGCTTTTAATTATTATATGAAGCAATTAGAAAAAGCAGGCGGTGGTAAATTTATTATAAAAAAAGGCACATACGAAATGTCTAATTCTGTATATATTCCATCAAATGTTCAGGTTGTGTTGAAGAATGGAGTTGTATTAAAAAATATATATCAAACTGGTGGAGCAGGATATCCACCATCAAATAATGTATTTTCATTATGTCCACCATCAAAAAGCAAGATAAAAGGGTCATGTAAAAAAGTAAGTGGTGCAAAGAACATTTCAATAACAGGTAAAGGGAATGCTACAATTGACAATAATTTTGTTGAAGGTGGAGGAACAATTGTAATATCCCACAATAAAAATGTAAAAGTTTCAGGAATAACATTTAAAAATCAGAATGGAGGACATTTCCTTGAAATAACAGGTGTAGAGAATGTTGTTATTGAAAATTGTACATTTAAAGGTTCTAAAGCAAGTACAAGGGCTAAAAATTATATGAAAGAGGCTATTAATCTTGATACTCCGGACCCTGAAACACATGGTCTTAATGCAGTGTGGGTTGCACAGGATAGAACAGATAATAAAAATATAACAATAACAAACAATGTATTTGATGGAGTTACACGTGGTGTTGGTACACATAAGTATTCACAGAAGAATGGTGAAAATGTTTATCACGAAAATGTAGTAATAACTAATAATACATTTAAAAATATTTTTGACAATGGTGTATTTATACTTAACTGGAAGAATGCAACCATTGAAAATAATACTTTTAACAAAATTGGATTAAAGAGTAAGAAAGCTTATAGTAGTGGAGCACATGCTATTTCAGGTGGCGGAATAGAAGGCATACATGTAAAAAATAATACATTCTCTAATGTTAAGAGAAATCCAATATATTTTTGTGTGCAGCAGAATGTAGGCTCTGCAAGCAGCTACTCAAAAGTAAAGACTAATATTACAAAAGAACAGACTGAGGAAATGTTAACCAACACAGTTAGTAACTGTGGTTATGATATGAATGTTATTTTCAAAGGATACGATATTTTGTATTTCAGAGGAAATAGCGAAAGAACCCGTGAGAATGCAGTGGCAATTAATTTGAAGAAGCAGGAAATTTCATGGGGAATAGAAAAATAAAGTTTAATTTAAGGAGAGAAAAATGAGCAAAAAACCAACAGTTTTAATGATTTTAGACGGATATGGATTAAATGAAAATGCAAAAGCAAATGCTGTTGCAGAAGCTAAAAAGCCTGTAATGGACAAGCTTATGGCAGAATATCCTTTTGTAAAAGGTTATGCAAGTGGAATGGCAGTAGGCCTTCCTGACGGACAGATGGGAAATTCTGAAGTAGGTCATTTAAATATGGGTGCAGGAAGAATTGTATACCAGGAATTAACAAGAATCACAAAAGAAATTCAGGATGGAGATTTCTTTAAGAATGAAGAGTTAGTTAAGGCAATGGAAAATTGCAAGAAAAACAACAGTGCATTACACATCTTTGGATTATTATCAGACGGTGGTGTACACAGCCATAATACACATATTTATGGAACAATTGAAATGGCTAAGAAATTTGGTCTTGAAAAGGTATATGTACATGCATTCTTAGATGGTAGAGATACACCTCCTGCATCAGGAAAAGATTATGTTCAGGAATTAGTAGATAAGATGGCTGAAATTGGTGTTGGAAAGATTGCTTCAATTTCAGGACGTTACTATGCAATGGATAGAGATAATAACTGGGATAGAGTTGTTAAGGCATATGATGCTATTACAAAGGGAGAAGGAAATAAAGCTACAGACCCTGTACAGGCAGTTGCAGATTCATACGCAGTAGATAAGACAGATGAATTTGTTATTCCTACAGTAATTATGGAAAATGATGCTCCTGTAGCAACAGTAAATGACAAAGATTCTGTTATTTTCTGTAACTTCAGACCAGACAGAGCACGTCAGATTACAAGAGCATTCTGTGCAGATGATTTTGATGGATTTGATAGAGGAAAAAGATTAGATTTAGTATTTGTATGCTTTACAGAATATGATGTTACAATTCCTAACAAATTAATCGCATTTAAGAAAGTTGAAATTAGAAATACATTTGGTGAATATTTAGCTGCACATAACATGACTCAGGCTAGAATTGCTGAAACAGAAAAATATGCTCATGTTACATTCTTCTTTAATGGTGGTGTAGAAGAACCAAATAAGGGAGAAGATAGAATTTTAGTAAATTCACCTAAAGAAGTAGCAACATATGACCTTAAGCCTGAAATGAGTGCTTATGAAGTATGTGATAAGCTTGTAGACGCAATTAAAGGACAGAAATATGATGTTATTATCATTAACTTTGCAAATCCTGACATGGTAGGACACACAGGTGTTGAATCAGCAGCTATTAAGGCTATTGAAGCAGTAGATGAATGTGTAGGCAGAGCAGTAGAAGCTATTAAGGAAGTTGATGGACAGATGTTTATCTGTGCTGACCACGGAAATGCTGAGCAGTTAGTTGATTATGAAACAGGCGAACCATTTACAGCTCACACAACAAATCCTGTACCATTTATCTTAGTAAATGCTGATCCTAAGTATAAATTAAGAGAAGGTGGATGCTTAGCAGACATCGTTCCTACATTAATCGAATTAATGGGAATGGAACAGCCAAAAGAAATGACAGGAAAATCATTACTTGTAAAATAATAAATAGAGAGGTCAATGTAGAACTCTTTGACTTAATTGAATAAAAATAAGTAACAGGGAAACACTAGTAAAATAGTGTTTCCCTGTTTATGTATAAAGAATGTATATAACAGTGTTTTATACAAAGAACGTATATAAATTTGTTTTATATAAAAGACATATATATATCGTTGTCTAAATAGTAAGTGCTTCGTGAAAATAGTAAGGCATAGTAGATTGAAAAATCTTTATATATTAACGGAACATTAAATAATATAGGAGAAATTGGGTGCTAAAAATGCATCTGATAGAGAATATGGAACAATATTTAAAGATTGTAAATGTAAAAGCAAGAGAAATTTTAGATTCACGTGGAAATCCTACAGTTGAAGCAGAAGTTACGGTTAGAGGGGAAAATCCAAAAACTGATTTGATTACAGGAAGAGCAACCGTACCGTCCGGTGCATCAACAGGAAAATTTGAAGCAGCGGAGATTAGAGATGGTGAAGATAGATATTTAGGAGCCGGTGTAAAAAAAGCTGTAACAAACGTAAATACAATAATAAATGAAATGCTTATAGGACAAAATGCACTTAATCAAAGAAGAATTGACAGAATGATGTTAAGTGAAGACGGAACAGATAATAAATCAAAATTAGGTGCAAATGCAATATTGGCTGTTTCGATGGCTAATTTAAATGCATGTGCAAAAGCATTAAATATTTTTACTTACAAATTTACAGGAGGCATAAGTGCGTGCAAAATGCCTATGCCCATGATGAATATTTTAAACGGAGGTGCTCATTCATCTAATAATATAGACGTGCAGGAATTTATGATTTTACCTGTTGGAGCGACAACATTTAAAGAAGGATTGAGATGGTGTGCAGAAGTTTACCATGCACTGAAAAAATTATTAAAAGACAAAAATTTATCTGTTGCAGTTGGTGATGAAGGTGGATTTGCACCGGATTTAAATAACGAAATGGAAGTACTTGATTTAATTATTGAAGCAGTTAAAAAGGCAGGATATATTCCTGAAAAAGACTTTAAAATATCTTTGGATGTAGCAGCTTCAGAATGGAAAGCAGAAGTTACAGGAAAATACAAATTACCTAAAAAAGGAATCGAATTGACAACAGATGAATTAATAGATATGTGGAGTGATATTGTTGACAGATATCCGATATTTTCAATAGAAGACCCATTAGATGAAGAAGATTGGGATGGATGGAAAAAGATTACTGAGAAATTAGGTAGAAAAATCCACTTAGTCGGTGATGATTTATTTGTTACAAATGTAGAGAGATTAAAAAAGGGAATAAAAGAGAAATGTGCAAATGCAATATTGATAAAACCAAATCAGATAGGAAGTATAACAGAAACGATTAAAGCTGTGCAAATGGCACAAAGTCATGGATATATAGCTATCATGTCACATCGTTCAGGAGAAACAGAAGATACAACTATTGCAGATTTGGCGGTAGGGCTTAATACAGGTTTTATAAAAACAGGGGCACCATGTAGAAGTGAAAGAACAGCAAAATATAACCAGTTATTGAGAATTGAAGAAAAATTATAAATAAAAATAGAAATAAAGTTGACAAACGATGAGAAAAACAATATCTACTAAATGAATAGAAAATAATAGGAAATAAACAAAAGATAAAATAAAAAGGAGGAAATATGAAATACGATTTTGATATTATAATAGATAGAAAAAATACAAATTCTATAAAATATGATTTTGCGAGAGAAAAATTAATACCTAAAGATATATTACCTTTATGGGTTGCAGATATGGATTTTAAAACAGCTCCAGCAATAATTAACAGACTTAAGAATACAGTTGAATATGGAATATATGGATATAGTGATAGTAAAGAAGATTATTATATAGCAGTGTCAAATTGGTATGAAAAACATTTTGGATACAAAATTAAAAAATCATGGATTGTAAAAACTCCGGGTGTGGTATTTGCGATTGCAATGGTTATAAGAGCATTGACTAATGTAGGTGATGGGGTATTGATTCAAAACCCTGTTTATTATCCTTTTAGTGATGTAATAAGAGAAAATGAAAGAGTACTTGTTAATAATTCGTTGGTAAGAAACGGAAATAAATATGAAATAGATTTTGAAGATTTTGAGAGAAAAATAATTGAAAACAACGTAAAGTTATTTATATTGTGTAGCCCACATAATCCCGTAGGAAGAGTGTGGAAAAAATGGGAATTAAAAAAACTTGGTGATATTTGTATAAAGCATAATGTGTATGTTTTGAGTGATGAAATACATAGTGATTTTGTATATCCGGGGTATAAGCATACAATGTTTAATACTCTATCGGAGGCATATGAAAAAATATCCATAACATGTACAGCACCTTCGAAATCATTTAATCTTGCAGGGGTTCAGATATCAAATATTATTATACCCAACATAGAAATAAGAAAGAAGATTAAAAAAGAAATTGCGAAAGTTGGTTATAGCAGTGTAGGTATAATGGGAATAGTAGCATGTCAGGCAGCCTATGAAGAAGGGGAGGAATGGCTAAATGAACTAAAACAATATATATATTCAAATTTAGGTTACCTCAGAAATTATTTGGAAGATAATATTCCTGAAATTGAACTGGTAGAGCCGGAAGGAACATATCTTGTATGGCTTGATTGTTCAAAACTTGGTATTTCAGGAAAAAAACTGGAAGAATTTATAATTCATAAGGCAGGATTATGGTTAGATGTGGGGTACATATTCGGAAAAGAAGGAGATAACTATATCAGAGTAAATATTGCCTGCCCTAAAAGTATTTTGGATAAAGCATTAAATCGGTTAGAGAAAGCGGTCAGAGAATTGAAAAATGAAATTAAATAAAGACCTAAAATTTAGAAAAGATTGGAATAATTACTTGATAATAGCATACAAATATGATAATATTTATGTATTCGCGTTTGAATAGGTATAGAAGGAAACGAAATGAATGAAGTTCATTTTCAATAAATGTTTCCGACGACTAGCCGCTGACCCAAGGGAGGGGGCAATACATACTAATAGGAGGTTCGAAATGATTACATTATTAAGAGTATTATCAGTGATATACATTATCATCTGTGTAGTTATAACAGTAGTAATACTACTTCAGGAAGGAAAGCAGGCTGGACTTACAGGAGCAATCAGTGGTGCAGCAGAATCATACTGGGGAAAGAATAAAGGACGTTCAATGGAAGGAAAGTTAGAAAAGATTACAAAGGTTATGATTGTTTTATTCTTTGTACTTTCAATTGTTCTTAATATGAAGTTCTTAAATTTTTAGGATAATTATGATTTTTAAAGTGTTCCTTTTAGGAACACTTTCTTTTTATTATAAAAAGAAAAAATGGCTAAAATAATTATAGAAATAAATTTGAAATGAAGAGATTTCATTTGAAAAATAAATGCATAAATAGAAAGTATTTTACAAATTTATAATAATAGAGTAAGGAGAAATCATGGAATTAATTAATGAAAGAAAGAAAATCATATTAGATTTAATGAATGATAAAAACTATGTTCCTATGAAAATAAAAGAATTAGCAATAATATTAAATGTAAAAAAGGAAGATAGAGGATTATTAGAAATAGTTTTAAATGAATTAATAAATGAAGGAAAGATATCTGTTTCAAAAAGAGGAAAGTATTCGATAGCAAAAGAAACATTAGTTACAGGTATATTTACTGCACATGAAAAAGGATACGGATTTGTTACTGTAGAGGGCGAAGAAGAGGATTATTTTATTCCGGCTGCGAATGTTAATAATGCTTTTCACCATGATACGGTTTTAGTTGCAGTATTACCTGAAGACAAAACTAAGAATGATGGAACAAGAAAAAGAAGAAAAGAAGGTAAAATTATAAAAATCATATCCCATGAAATAACAGAAGTTGTTGGATTATTTGAAAAAAGCAAAAACTTTGGATATGTATTATCGGATAATCAAAAAATTGTAAAAGATATATATATTCCACTCAAAGCATCTATGGGGGCTGTTAACGGACATAAAGTAGTTGCCAAGATTACTGATTATGGAAAGGAAGGAAGAAAGCCGGAAGGAAAAATAGTTGAAATTATAGGTCATGTAAATGACCCGGGAGTAGATATTTTATCTATCGTTAAAGCTTATGATATACCTACAGAGTTTCCGGAAGATGTAATGGAACAGATAGAGAACATACCTGATTATGTAAGAGAAGAAGAAAAGAACGGAAGAAAAGATATTAGAAACTGGCAGACTGTAACAATAGATGGAGAAGATGCTAAAGATTTAGATGATGCTATCACAATCTCTAAGAAAAATGGAGTTTATACTTTAGGAGTTCATATTGCGGACGTAAGTAATTATGTTACGGAAAATTCTCCATTAGATAAAGAAGCTAGAAAAAGGGCCACAAGTGTTTATTTAGTAGACAGGGTAATACCAATGCTTCCACATAAATTGTCTAATGGTATTTGCTCATTAAATCAGGGAGAAGACAGACTTGCACTTAGCTGTATTATGGAAATTGATGAAAATGGAAATATTATAAGTCATGAAATAGTGGAAACATTAATTAATGTAGACAGAAGAATGTCTTATACACAGGTAAGGGATGTACTTATAGGTGAAAAAGAGGCATGTGAAAAACATAAAGATTTCATTTCGATGTTTAAGTTAATGAAAGAATTGTCTGATATTTTGCGAAAGAAAAGATATGGAAGAGGAGCAATTAATTTTGAATTCCCTGAATGTAAAATTAAATTAGACGATAAAGGAAGAGTTATTTCCATTGAACCCTATGAGAGAAATTCAGCAACTAAAATTATAGAAGATTTTATGCTTATGGCAAATGAAACGGTTGCAGAAGAGTATTATTGGCAGGAACTCCCATTTGTATATAGAAATCATGATAAGCCGGATGTCGAGAAAATGACACAACTTGCTACATTTATAAATAACTTTGGATATCATATAAAGATGATGGGAGATGAAATTCATCCAAAAGAACTTCAGAAGTTATTAGAAAGTGTGGAAGGAACAAGTGAAGAAGCTTTGATAAGCAGAATTACTTTGCGTTCAATGAAGAGAGCAGAATATACTCCGGAATGTAAAGGACATTTTGGATTATCAGCAAAATATTACTGCCATTTTACATCTCCAATACGAAGATATCCTGATTTGCAGATACACAGAATTATTAAAGAAAATATTCATGGCAAGTTAAATGAAAAATATATAAGACATTACAATACAATTTTGCCTGATATAACTAAGAATTGTAGTATAAACGAAAGACGTGCTGATGATGCAGAAAGGGATACTGAGAAATTAAAGAAAGTTGAATATATGAGAAGTTATATCGGAGAAGAATTTGAAGGTGTAATTTCAAGTGTTACCGGCTGGGGAATGTATGTTGAGTTGCCTAATACAATAGAAGGAATGGTTCACGTAAGCAATATGGAGGATGACCATTATATATATGATGAACCAACATATTCTCTTGTAGGTGAACATACAAAAAAGACATACAAACTAGGACAGTCTGTAAAGGTTAGGGTTGTTCATACAGATAAGATGACAAAAACAATAGATTTTGTACTGGCATAATCAAAATATATACAAATTTATAGTGAAATTAGTAATAAAATGATGTAAAATTGTATGGAAAAAGTTGTAAAGTTAATATGGAAAGGTGAAGATATGGCAAAGGCGGCAAATAGATTAATTGCAAATAATAAAAAGGCCCGCCATGACTATTTTATTGAAGATACTTATGAGACCGGAATTGTACTTCATGGTACTGAAGTTAAGTCTTTAAGACAGGGAAAATGTAGCATTAAAGAGTCATTTATCCGAATAGAAGATGGAGAAGTGATTATTTATGGAATGCACATAAGCCCATATGAAAAGGGAAATATCTTCAATAAAGATCCGCTTAGACCAAAGAAATTAATGATGCATAAATATGAAATAAATAAACTTGTTGGTAAAATTAAAGAAAAAGGTTTGACATTAGTACCTTTGCAGGTTTATTTTAAAGGAAGTCTGGTAAAAGTGGAAATTGGTTTGGCAAGAGGTAAAAAATTATACGATAAGAGAGACGACATTGCAAAACGAGACCAGAAACGTGAGCATGAGCGTGAATTTAAAATACAGAATTTGTAAATGATGCATGACTATAAAAATAATCTGTAAGATATATTTTGGTACTGACAGCATAAAAATACAAAATTAATTTTAAAGGAGAAGAGATATGTTTGTAGAAGATATGGTACATTTAGGAAAAGTTCGTTCAGAAATAAGAGAAATATTTGAATATGGAAATAAACGTAAACAGGAAATTGGTGCAGAAAATGTATTTGATTTCAGTATTGGTAATCCAAGTGTTCCTGCTCCGGAAAGTGTAAAGAAAGCAATTATTGATATTGTTGAAAATGGCGATCCGGTAGCTACACATGGTTACACATCAGCACAGGGGGATGCCCATGTAAGAGATACAATTGCTAATTATATAAATAAAAAATTTGGAACAGATATAACAAAAGATAATATCTATATGACTTGTGGTGCAGCAGCATCTCTTACAATCGTATTGAATGCAATAATGGAAAAGGATGAAGAATGTATCGTATTTACGCCGTTCTTCCCTGAATATACTATTTTTATTAAGGAGTCAGGTGCTAAGGTTGTACAGGTTCCGGGAGAAGAAGGAACATTTCAGATTGACATGGAAAAATTTGAAGCAGCAGTAAATGAAAAGACTAAAGCAGTTATTGTTAATTCACCTAACAACCCGTCAGGTGTTGTGTATTCAGAAGAAACAATAGTTAAAATGTGTGATATCCTTAGAAAAAAAGAAAAAGAATATGGACATCCTATTTTCTTAATTACTGATGAACCATATCGTGAATTAGTATATGATGATATTGATGTACCATATATGATTAATTATTATGATAATACATTTGTATGTTATTCATACAGTAAAGCATTATCATTACCTGGAGAAAGAATTGGTTACATAGTTGTGTCAAACAAAATGGTTGACAGCAAGGATGCATATGCAGCTGTATGTGGAGCAGGAAGAGTATTAGGATATGTATGTGCACCAAGTTTATTCCAAAAGGTTATTGAAAGATGTATTGATGACACAGCAGATATTTCGATATATAAAACTAACAGAGATTTATTATATAACAGTCTTACGGAAATGGGATTTGAATGCGTATATCCCGATGGAGCTTTCTATTTATTTGTAAAAGCCATGGAAGATGATGCAAAGGCATTCTGTGAAAAGGCAAAAGAGCAGGAATTGTTACTTGTGCCTGCAGATAGCTTTGGAACGCCGGGATACGTAAGAGTATCATATTGTGTTCAGACTGAGCAGATTGAAAGAGCATTACCTGCATTTAAAAAGTTAGCAGATAGTTATAAGTAAAAATAAATCAATTAGTTATTATAGGAGTTGCAAATTTAATTGGCAACTCCTATAGTATGTAAGTAAAAGATAGTGATATATGATGTTGATGAAGAGTAGTATTACGAGAAATCATGTTATGTGACAAAGAATGCAACATTGCATACTTACATCATAATATTAAAAATTAGGAGGAAAAAAATGGGTCAGTATAGTTGCGAATTTTGTAGCAATTATGTATATGATGAAGAATATGAAGAATATGGATGCGTTGTAAGCATGGATGAAGATGATTATGCAAGACAGTTGCAGAATCCTACGGCAAGCTGTCCGTATTTTTCTTATGGTGATGAATACAGAATTGCAAGAAAGCAATAAGGTGATTTATGACAGAAAATGATTACAGAAAAATAAGTAACAAAATAAGAAAATATAAATATGGAGAGCAGATAGTAAGAAAACTTAATTTATTTTCAACTTCTGTTGTTTATATTATTTATATTTTAGTTGTTGTGTTTATGATTATAACTAAGGAATGTGATGTTATAAGGATTGTTGCTGTCACGGCAGTTTCATTTATAGGTGTATCTTATTTTAGAAAAAAATTTGATGCACCGCGTCCTTATACGGTATATAATTATGAACCAATAATAAAAAAGGAAAAAGAAGGGAATTCATTTCCAAGCAGACACGTATTTTCAGCTTTTGTTATAGCAACTACATTCATATATGCTAACTTAGAATTAGGCATATGTTTATTTGCTATAAGTTGTTTGATAGCTGTGCTGCGTGTTATCGGAGGTGTTCATTTCCCAAAGGATGTAATCGTAGGAGCGATTACAGGAAGTATATGTGGGGTTTTAGGAAGTCTGTTATTTATAGCTATTAGATAAAAGCAGATTATAATTATTCAAGGTTAAAAAATAAATTATACAGAATGGAAAGGTTAAAAACCTAATAAGGAGTAACTATGGAAAATAAAAGAGTTAAGGATATGACAAAGGGAAACCCTGCAAAATTACTTCTTCAGTTTACAATTCCTTTGTTGATAGGTAATGTATTTCAGCAACTTTACAATATGGTAGATTCTATTGTTGTAGGAAACTTTGTTGGTGAAAATGCTTTAGGAGCTATTGGTACAACTAATTCATTACAGTTCTTTTTCTTTTCGCTTGTTTTAGGATTATCAATAGGAATTGGGATTGTAGTTTCACAATACTTTGGTTCATCAGATGAAGAAAACGTAAAGAATACAATAGGTAACGCAATATGGGCAATTTCGATTTGCTCAGTATTAATGTCGTTAGTAGGATTCTTCCTTGCAAGACCGGCACTTGTATTAATGAATACTGATCCGGCAATATTAGAAGATGCAGTTATATATTTAAAAGTTACTGCAATTGGTTTTATTTGTGTAGGAATGTATAATGGTGTATCAAGTATTTTAAGAGCACTTGGAGATACTAAGACACCACTTACATTTTTAATTGTAGCCAGTTTGATAAATGTAGCATTAGATTTGCTTTTTGTACTCCAATTTAAATGGGGTGTTGTTGGCGTTGCAGTAGCTACGGCATTTGCACAATTGATATCAGCAGTGGCATGTATTATATATGCCGTTAAATGTACAACATTTTTCAGACTTACAAAAGAAAACTTAAAGATAAAAAAAGCAATATTATATAAATGCTTACAGTTAGGAATTCCGGTTGCATTGCAAAATGCATTGATAGCTGTTTCACTTATTGTTTTACAGGGAGTAGTAAATGGATTTGGTGCAACATTTACAACGGCATTTACAGTTGTTGCAAGAATTGAACAGTTAGTTCAGCAGCCATTTATGTCATTAGGTTCAGCCATTTCTACATTTACAGGACAGAATATGGGAGCAGGAAATGTAAAGCGTGTAAAACAGGGATTTTTCTCTGGTACAATTATAAGTACAGTATTTGCATTGGCTGTATTACCAATATTCTGGGGATTTGCACCACAGATAATATCTATATTCGGAAAGAGCCCGGATGTAATTGCAATAGGTACTGTAGGTCTTAGAATAGATAGTTGCTTTTTAGCATTTTTAGGATTAATTTATACTACTAGAAATGTCTTGAATGGAGCAGGAGATGCAATGTTCTCATTAATGACAGGAATAGTAGAAATGTGCGGAAGAATATTCCTTGCAAGACCACTTACGATGGTGCCTATGTTTGGAAGATATGGTGTATTTTTTGCAACAGGACTTACATGGTTCTTAAACGGAACAATAAGTTTAGTAAGATATAAACGTGGCAAATGGAAAAAATTAAATGTAATTTCAAAGATAAGTGAGAACTAACAATAAAACGAGGTGATGTATTTGGCAAAATTAATTGAAAATAAAGAAGAAATTGAAAAAGTTATTCTTGTGGCTGTATCATTAGATGATAGCAATGATGCGGATGAATCATTAGATGAGTTAGAAGAACTTGTAAACACTGCAGGTGCACAGGTAGTTGGAAGAACAATTCAAAATAGAGAGGCAGTTCATCCGGGAACTTATGTAGGTAAGGGAAAAGTCGAAGAATTAAAAGAGTTGATATGGGAGACACAGGCAACAGCTATTGTGTGTGACGATGAGTTAACACCTGCTCAATATAAAAATTTAGAAGATGAACTTAACGTAAAAGTTATGGACAGAACCTTAATTATATTAGATATTTTTGCAGGCAGGGCAAAAACTGCAGAAGGAAAAATACAGGTAGAACTTGCTCAGCTTAGATACAGATCATCAAGACTTATTGGTATGAAAAATCTATCAAGACAGGGTGGTGGAATCGGAACAAGAGGTCCCGGAGAAAAGAAACTTGAAGTTGACAGAAGATTAATAAGGGACAGAATTTCTCAGTTAAAAGCAGAAGTTAAAGATATGGAAGCACATAGAAATGTTACACGAGCTAAGAGATCTCAGAACCCTGTGCCTGTAGCAGCAATTGTTGGATATACAAACGCAGGTAAATCTACATTATTAAATACTCTTACGGATGCAAAAGTTTTAGAGGAAGATAAGTTATTTGCTACGCTTGATCCTACAACAAGAAATTATAAACTTCCTGACGGACAGGAAATTTTGCTTACAGACACAGTTGGATTTATCCGAAAACTTCCACATCATTTAATAGATGCGTTTAGAAGTACATTAGAGGAAGCAAAATATTCAGATATTATTATTCATGTAATAGACAGTTCTAATCCACAGATGGATAAGCATATACATGCTGTATATGAAACATTAGAACAGTTAGATGTAAAAGATAAAATTATAATTACAGTATTTAACAAGCAGGACAGACTTGAAAATAAGCCGATTTTAAGAGATTTTAAGGCTGATTATATTGTTAATGCTGCAATAAAAAATAAAGTCGGTATTGAGGAATTAAACGATGCCATAAGTAAAGCTCTTAAATCAATGAGAGTTCATATTGAAAAGGTATTTTCTTATGCTGATGCCGGAAAGCCCGGTCTTATAAGAAAATATGGACAATTATTGAAAGAAGAATATAGAGATGATGGAATTTATGTTGAGGCATATGTTCCGTCAGAAATGATGGACAGACTATAAATTTACAAAGGAGACAATAAAATGGTAAAGAAAATTAAAAACAATGATTTTAGCGAAGTAGAAGCAAGTAAAATAGCGATAGTTAATTTTTCAGTTACAGGAAATGAATCATGCCAGATAATGGAACAGATAATTAACGAAACAGCAGATGAATATGCAGGAAAAGTTGATTTTTATAGAGCTAATATTGCAATAAATCAGGAATCACCTAAAAAATATGATGTTGAAAATATTCCGGCCGTAACAATGTTTATTAATGGTGAAAAAATTGCTACAAGAACAGGATTCCAGCCTAAAGAAATAATAGAAGCATGGATTGAAAGTAAATTATAATATTAAAAAATTAAATTCATTTGTGAAATATTAAAAAAGTTTATTTAATAGTGAAAGATAAAAATATGAGTTTATTTTAATAGTTAAAGGTTAAGTCGCTCATTATTAAAATAATAAAAAGATAGATTTTGGAATTAACGTATCGCTTATTAATCGTTTAATTAAATATGAAACGAAGCGATATGAAATTTCTAAATCTATCTTTTTTATTATTTATTAAATTAATTACAATAGTGTTGATTTAAAAACTGATTCCAATTCCAACAGCTCCGGGACCGGTATGACATGCAATACTTGCAGATAAAGGTCCATAGAAAACTTTTGCATTTGGAAAAGCTTCTTTTACCATTCCAAGCCAGTTTTCAATTCCTTCTTCTGATAATCCGGCACCTGCGGCGCCAACTTTTAATTGAGACATATCATTATGTGAAAAACGACCGGCAATTTCGCTCTTTAAAGCTTCAAGCATCTTATCCTGACACTTTTTCATACTTCTTGCTTTTGCAAATGAATCAAGCTTTTCACCCTGTATTGTTAAGATAGGCTTAATATTAAGCATTGTTCCAATCATTGCAGCAGCAGGAGTGATACGGCCACCTTTCTTCAAAAATTCCAACGTATTAACTGAAATATATATACTTGAGTTATAAGCATCATCTTCTAAAGCCTTTTTAATTTCAGCACCAGATTTGCCTTCGTCAGCAAGTTCTTTTGCTGATAAAACAGATTCTCTCATTGTAACTGAAATTCTGTGGTTATCTGCTACAAATACTTTATCTTCATATTCAAGAGCAAGTCCCATAGCGGCAGAACATGAATTGCTTAATCCGCTTGACATAGGAATATATACAACCTGATCATAATCTCCACTTTCAAGGATAGAGTCCCACATATCCATTACTTCTCCGGGAGAAGGCTGAGATGTGGAAAGATTTTTACCACCGGTCAAAGCTTCATAGAATTCCTTCTCAGTTATATTTATACCTTCATAATAAACTTTATCATCAATAATTATCGGCATAGGAATGACAAAAATTCCTAAAGATTTTCCTTCTTCAGTTGTAATACCACTATTGGTATCAGTCATAATAGCTGTGCGCATTTGATTCTCCTTGTAAAATAAATTTATAATTTAACAATTTGTAAAATTATTTATTATATAGTCCAATTAGGCACTAGTTAAATTATTTTAACATTAAATACAGTGATTTTCAATATTAATAAATTATAAATCTCAATTAATTAAAGCCACATCTGATACAATAACAAATGAAAATAGTTATTTTTAATAAATATCAAGGTCAGATGTATAGTCAGAAATATAGGAATCTGACGAATCAAAATCTGAAGAGTCGTAGTCCGATATATCAAAGTCAGAAGTATTATAATCAGATGCATCAAAATCAGAGAAATTATAATCAGATGCATTATAGTCATTCTTTAAAGATGAATAATAACCTAAAGTGTCTGATACTATATCTGAGTATGAAATATCAAGATTTGCTCTTGAAGCAAAATCATTAATAAATGATTCAATGTTAAAATTAGAAATATAGTTATCTAGCGCATTTGAGTCAGAAACATCGATAAATGTTGAATTAGTATCAGGAAAATCGATATCAGCTTTGTTTGTAGATTCCTGTTTAAGTGTTAATATACCACAACTGTTTTCTTTATCTAGGGCTTCAACTTTAACCAAACTGCTTAAAAGAGATGTTTTTACTGATAAATTCAATTTATAGTCTTCTAAATCTTTGTAAGTAGTAGTAAGAGTTATATCACCATTAAATGTTCCATCTAACAATTTAGAAACATCACCATTAGATACTGTTGCGTTTATTGTTACCTCTTCAGTTGGGAAAGTAATTACAAAATCTCCACTAAATTCAGTTAATGTAGATGAACCTTTTCCTTTAACTAAAAATACTACCTTATCGCCTTCTTTAATAGTTGACTCAATTCCTAAAGAAGTTGCTTTTATAGCACGTTTATATTCTATGGTGTATGTTTTATCAGCTGTAATAGTTATTGTACGTCCAATAATATTTCCTTTGTTATCAACATAAACAAACATATCTAATAAGTCTTCATATTTTGTAAATTCATCTTTTGATTCTTCAAGTTCCTGTATAAGTGAATCAATATTTTCAGAATATGATTTAGAAGTGACATCATTTAAGTCTGAAGAAGAATCAATTGATTTAATGTAATTAATCATATCATCAATGATAGATTGTATATCTTTATCATCTTTAGCAGTTTCTAATATAGTATGAATAGAATCATAAAGTTCCTGACCACTCATTTTAACGGTAAGTCCTACACAATCCTGAGTTATACTATTTGCAGTTATAGTTGTTTTAGTTTTTTCTACATTACTAACTGAGTTGACAAAAAGAGTTGAATATTTTTTTAATATAGATTCGAGTTTTTCAGGTTCAGGGTATAAATCAGAAAAAGAACCAAGTGATTTTAATGAATCAATATTAACATCATATTCCTCAGAGTTAAGATATGAAGAAAAATCTAAATAAGAGTCAGAAATTTCAGGAATCTGACCATATATTTTTGCATTGTCAAAATCAATAAAACCATTACCTGAAACAAGGTTAGCATCATTGATTTTTGCAGCTAAGGTAACAGCTTCTTTTGAATTGTCAAATGAAGATTTGTAAGTCAATTCTGCTGAATTAATCTGATTTAATTTAGAATTTATTTTTACTAATTGATCTTTTAATTCGTCACTAAAATCTAAATGTATAGATGCAGTTGATGAGTATTTTTTTGAAGTTATTAATTTATAAGCAGTAGAGTAGGATTTAATACTGTTATCAATGTCATTGTTAATATTATTGTTTTCAACTCTGTGATAATAATCTTCAGGTTTAGCAAATTTTTCCTGAAAAATATTAGAAATAACGCTTCTTGAAGCGTAAACAGAACCACCAATTATGGCGACAAGTATAACTGCAATAATAATTACAGGTATAAATTTCTTTTTCTTTGGTTGTGTAGATGTTTCAAATTCGTTCATAAGCCCTCCATTTTTTTTAATGTATTAATATAATATACATCATATAGATAATTTGTTACCTCTAAACTATAAAAGATATTAACAGTTATGTCAATATATGTTGAAAAATGAGAAAATAGAAGTTAAAATTTGAAATGAATTAAGTATAGCACGGAACAATCTGTTGGAATCAAAGTTTGGGGCTTTTGCTCCTGGCATCATTGTATTTAAATATGAATGATAGATAATTAATTAAAAAGAGGAATGAAAAAATGAACGGTTACAAAATATTAGAAAATAATCTTATAGATATAATAAAAGAAGAACAGGCAAAACTTGGATATCGAAAGGAAAAAATCAGATTGTATTATCCTGTAAGTTCACTTAATAATATGTTTTCGAGTAAAGATAATGTTTATGAAATGGCGGAAAGATTGAAAAAACTGTCAGAGTATACTAATGAAACATTAGGAAAAATAAACGTGTCAAATAAGGCTGATAGATTTTGCTTTTATATAAGTGAACAAGGTGTTGAATATGTTCATAATAATACTAAAGAAGATGAGTTTATTAAAAAATTAATTGAATTGGTTGGAAAGCATGAAACAAAGATGCAGGATATAGAAAATTTATTCCTTTCTAAAGCATCAAAAGTCCATATAGAAAAGATGGAAGATAATGAGTTTGATACACTTATATATTTTGAGGAGGATAGTGAAGATACGTATTATTATTGCTTTAAAAATGAAGGCTTCCATATAATATATCATAGATTTTTGCCAGATGATTATAAGGATATATATCAATAAAAATAAAATAAACTTAACATGAAAACTTCCCGTAAAATTTGATATTTTTTTTGGATATTTAATGAAGAAAAATATATCAAATTTCACAGGAAGTTTTTGTATTTAAGCATATTATATAGTGTAGAGTACAGATTATTATAAATAACACGACCATATAAATTTTTATATGAGTTCGTTAGCCAAAGCTTCGAGAGAAACGATGTCTGTATCTTTTAAAGTTGATTTGATTGTTACCATATTTTCACAATAGGTTAAATCTTTCATTCCGTCTAGAATAGATTTCATAGACTTTCCAGCCATTGGAGCCCATGAACCGTTTTCAATGATTCCAATTTTACGCTTTTGATAATTCTTGTGAGCAAGTCTGTTAAGAAAATCTTCCATAGGTGGAAATACACCACCATCATATGTAGCAGCAGCTAAAACTAACTTATCATATCTAAAAGCATCTTCAATTGCTTCAGCCATATCATCTCTTGCTAAGTCAGTAAATGCAACTTTTTTGCACCCCTTTTCTTTTAAAATATCTGCGAGTTTTTCAGCAACCATTTTTGTGTTACCATGAATTGATGCACAGGCGATAAGAACACCTTCATCTTCAGGTTCATAACTGCTCCATGTAAGATATTTTCCAATATAGTAATCTAAATTCGCATTAAGTATTGGACCATGCAATGGGCAAATGGTTTTTATGTCAAGAGTAGAAGCTTTTTTTAGTAATGTCTGAACGGGTGCACCGTATTTGCCGACAATATTAAAATAGTATCTTCTTGCTTCACAAGCCCAGTCTTCATCAGCAGATAAAGCACCAAATTTGCCGAATCCATCAGCAGAGAAAAGAATCTTTTCGCTTACTTCGTATTCAACCATAACCTCAGGCCAGTGAACCATTGGAGCCATAATAAATTTTAATTTATGAGAACCTAAATCAAGTTCATCTCCGTCTTTAACAACTAAACAAAGGTCAGAGAGATTTTCAATATCAAAAAACTGAGGCAACATAGCAAATGCTTTAGCACTAAGAACTAATTTGACATTAGGATATTTGTCTATAAGATTTTTTATATTAGAAGAATGGTCGGGTTCTAAATGTGAAATAATAAGATAATCGACGTTTCTTCCAGCTAATTGAGAGTTAAGATTAGAAAACCATTCATCAGTTTTTCTCGCATCAACAGTGTCCATAACAGCAGTTTTTTCATCAAGAATTAAATAAGAATTGTAAGAAACACCGTTAGGTACAATGTATTGACTTTCAAATAAATCAATATCAATATCATCAACTCCGATATATTTTATTGAATCTGAAATATAAGTGTTGTTCATTATAAATTCCTCCTGTATTGTATTGCTCCGTTTTTTTACGGTGGCTGTTAGTAGGAAACATTGGTAAAATATGAATTTTATAAATATTGTTTCCAAATATAAATATAGACATATTATAACACTTATAATATAGAATGAGAATACAAACACGCATCAAAAAAACGTCGTGTTTGTAATGGAATTATAATTTGTGTAATCAGTAATGCCGTGACCAATATTTGGATGAAAATTTGAATAAATGACATCACTTAAACAAATGACAAATAAAATTCCAAATATGATAGAAATATAACGTAGTCGTATTTTGGCAAGCATGTTGTCTAAAATAGGGGCAATAAAATATACGATTGCAAGCCCACCAATTCCAAACATAAGTAATCCTTCTGCACTAATTCGACCTTGCAGATTTAAAAAGTAGCAGTGTTGTGTAAAATTAGAATTAAGTAAAAAAAATAAAATGTTTAGAAATTAGCACAAAAAATAATATCAATGGTTGTTCATTTGCAAAATAAATAGTAAAATACGTTGTGGAATAAAGGAAGAGTAACAATTTTTAAGAAGTAAGTTACTTTATTTTAATAAGTTAGAGGAGATAACAAATGCCGGTATTTGATTTTAGCAGCGCACCTGTAGATAAGAAAGAAGCAATATGTACATACACAACATTTCAATCGAACAATTCAGTTCCAACAGGTGATAAACCTATAATGGTGCTTGATAATAGTAAGAAGAAATGGAACCATCATTCAAGTGGAATTTTTACAAATCCATGTAAAAGAACTTCATTTGAATTTAACGAAGATGATGGTATTGTAAGTGCTGATATTTTAAAGATAGATTCAAGATTTGTAAGCTTGCTTAAATGGTTAGGAGAAAATCATATTAATGTTCGTCTTTCGGGAGAAAATAACGAAGAAGGTTATGCAGTATATAAGATTAGAGAAACTTTATCAGGTGGTGGTACAAAACTATCAGCAGAAGACGGATTCCTTCAGTTTATGATTGACAGATTGTTAGCAAGTAATGCACCTTCAGAAGAAGTCATTGATGATGATATGGATGAAGAAGGAGACAGCATGAAGCTTACAAGTATTCAAAGCATCACTGATTTTATGAATTGCGCCGGAAGAACATTACCTGATAATATCAGATTATGGGCAAGAAGAAATCTTGCAGTTGCACGCTCAAGCGAGGTATCTCAGGAGGAAAGACATCATGCACAAAGAGCACTTTCAATAATGATGAATATTCAATGGAAGAATAATTATTTTGAAGCAATTGATCCTGATGAAGCACGTAGAATATTAGATGAAGAGTTATATGGTATGGAACGTGTTAAACAGAGAATTATGGAAACAATAATTCAGATTAATCGTACACATACGCTTCCTGCATATGGACTTTTATTAGTAGGACCTGCCGGAACAGGAAAATCACAGATTGCATATGCAGTTGCAAGAATATTAAGACTTCCATGGACAACACTTGATATGAGCTCAATTAATGACCCTGAACAACTTACAGGAAGTTCACGTATATATTCAAATGCGAAACCGGGAATTATTATGGATGCATTTTCAATGGCAGGAGAGTCTAATCTTGTATTTATTATTAATGAGTTAGATAAGGCATCATCAGGAAAAGGAAATGGAAATCCTGCAGATGTATTGCTTACGCTTCTTGACAATTTAGGCTTCACAGACAATTACATGGAATGTATGATTCCTACAGTAGGTGTTTATCCTATTGCTACAGCAAATGAAAAGGATCAGATTAGTGCTCCATTAATGTCAAGATTTGCAGTTATAGATATTCCTGACTATACATCAGAAGAAAAGAAGATTATTTTTTCTAAATTTGCACTTCCAAAAGTATTGAAACGTATGAGTCTTAAGGAAAATGAATGCATTATGACAGATGAAGCATTAGATGAAGTTATTGAAATTTATAAGAATACAAGTGGTATAAGAGATTTAGAGCAGGCAGCAGAACATATAGCTGCAAACGCTTTATATCAGATAGAAGTAAATGACGTGGATTCAGTTGAATTTAACGCAAAGATGATAAGAGAATTGCTTGTATAAATTTAAGTGGGCATTCTATGAATGCCGCGAGCTTAAGGATTGCAGAGCAATCATTAAGAAATGTATGCATGAATGAATGGCATTCCCAGAGTTGTTTGGGGATGCCTTTTTTCTGACAATTAGGAAGAAGGTCTATGAAGAGGCAAGGAAAAGTCATCCGAAGCGATGGCAAAAAAAAGACTGGAGTTTTTTAGAAGAAGAATGGTTAAATCAAAAACAAAAAAAAAACAAAAAATGAGGTAAAAGCCTCATAAATTAAAAAGAAAGGAAAACGGGGTGAGTGACAACTACCCAAAAAAATTCCGTGACGAAAAACAATAGAATTGGTAAGTAATTGCTCATAGGAAAATGAAGATAAAATAAGAAATGAAAGCAGTCAAAGGTGAAATTTTGGCTGTTTCTTTTTATGTAGTGCATTTCAGATTTCTGTATAGAAACCATCCGGAAATCCAATAGCGGAAAATCCATTGTTGTATGGTTTAACCGTATGGTTGTTAAAGTTTATTAGTAGTGGAAATTGGAAAATCATATGGAATCCGTGCGGAAAATTTATAGTGGAAAATTTATAGTGGAAAATTTATAGTGGAAAATTTATTCCTATATGGATATCACTATATTTCCGTATGGAGCAGGGGTATTAGGGGCTGTTCCCCTAGCAAGAGGCACTTTTCTTTACAAAGTGCGTATCTTGCCAAGGACAGTAAGGGGAAAAATGGGTAATTTTTGAAAAATTTTATTAAAGCGAAAAACTGGGAAATGAAGATGCAAGATTGGTAAAATTAGGGTGTGAATGTATTGATGCGTATGGTAGAATTGAAGCAGTGGATATGGAATGGTTTGAATTACCTATCATTTCTTGAGAATGGAAAGAATTAGTTTGTTACATGAATATCCAAGCAAGGAGGTATTTTTTATGAATTTCAAAGTGTGCAAACTCACAAAAGATATGTCAGATGATTACATTGACTATTTTGAGCATAGAGCATTTTCTGATGGAAACATTCAAAAAGGCTGTTATTGCGTCTGGCATCATTGGACGGATAAGCATGAGCAGGAGCGGAGTCTAATGCCGGAGAATGAAAGACCGTATCGTAAAAGAGATTATGCAAAAGAATTGATAGAAAATGGTATCTTGAATGGCTTTGTAGCCGTCTATGATAATCAAATTGTTGGATTTTGTAATGCAGACACAAAAGATAATTATTTTCGATTAAGCAGGGAAACGGATCCACATAGTTGGAATGGTGTTGATGAAAGGGATAAAATTCTTTCTATTGTATGCTTTACCGTTGAGCCGGATATGCGTAGGATAGGAATTGCAAAAGCACTGCTGGATTGTGCCTGTCAGTATGCAAAGAAAAATGGATACGATTATATTGAAGGGTATCCGTCACGGGGAGAATTTTCTATAAATGATTGTGGTGGTCCAGTATCAATGTATGTAAATAAGGGATTTGATATTATTGAAATTCCGAATGGTTTGATTGCAAGAAAGAAAATACAAAAATAAAAGATTTTATTATCGGGAGGATATTTATATGGAATGGGGTAAAAAAGTTATTGAGAAAGCATTAGAATATGCTAACTACGAATGGATTGCAACAGAAAAGAATTTAAAGCATGGGACAGATTCTAATGGCGTAGAAGTAGATACACCGGATACCACTTGGAAAGGTAAAATTTTGAACTGTGGTTGGTGGAAACCGAATCAAAAAAATATAGGTGTGGCATACGGATGGGGATTAGCTTCTACTATAGAGGAGTTTAAAAAAGGAATTTCCGAAGGAAAATATGTTGGAAATGTACCGGAAGATAAATCAAGAGACGTAAGCTACGATTGTGTAGGAGTAGATTGCTCTGGCTTGTTGACTGTGTGTTGGGAGTTGCCTAAAAAAATATCTACGAGAATTATTCCTGATTACGCAAATGTAATTGAAAGCATTGATGAAATTCAGCAGGGAGATGTATTAGCTAAAATAGGAAGTCATGTTATGTTTTTCAAAGAGTTTGTGGATGATGAGAAAAAAGAAATAATTATTATAGATGCTACAAGAAGTACAGGGAAGGTATCTGTGAGAAAAGAAAATGTAGTCGAATTATTTTGCAAGGGGTATAAGATATATCGGAAGAAATAGATTAAACAATAAATGATGTTGAAAAACAAAAAATATCACTTTGAAAAATGCAGGAGACGAATGATGGAAAATAATTTTTTGGAGCAATATTATAATTTATATGATGAAGATGGAAGATTGTCATCAAAGCATGGTAAGGTTGAATTCATTACTACGATGAAATACATACATGATTATGTAAAGCCGGGAGCAAAAGTTCTTGAGGTTGGAGCGGGAACCGGAAGATATTCTATTGCATTGTCACGTGAAGGCTATCAGGTGCAGGCAATGGAATTAATAGAACATAATATTGAAGTTTTCAAATCTAAGTTGACGGATAATGAACATATAGATATCAAACAGGGAAATGCCTTAGACTTATCAGTCTATGACAATAATTACTTTGATGCGATACTTATTTTGGGCCCAATGTATCATTTATACAACGAAGAAGATAAAGTACAAGTATTGAACGAAGCAAAAAGGATTTTGAAGAAGGATGGATATATTTTCGTGGCTTACTGCATGAATGAACCAACGATAATCCAATGGGCATTTGCTGACGATGGCAATAATATGCTGGAGAGTTTGTCAAATAATATGTTGACGGACGATTTTGCTTGTATTTCCAAACCAGCTGATTTATTTGAATTAGTTAGAGTAGAAGATATTGAAAGACTAAGTGAAAAATGTGAATTAACTAGAATTAAGTTTATTGGAACAGATATGTTTTCGAACTATATCAAAGAGCGGATTGAGGAATGGTCCGATGAAGTATATGAGATCTATTTAAAATACCATTTTTCTATATGCGAAAGAAGTGATGTGATAGGGTTAAGTAATCATACGTTAGATATTTTAGTGAAGTAAATGCGAAATTGAAAGGAAAATCATGAAGAAATTAAGGAACTTGCCTGGAAACATGTAGATTTATGTGGAAATTGCGGTTCGTGTAGTGGTGGTACACGGAAAGTGATTTTTGGAAAAGAGTTTGAAAAAGTTTGTGGATGTACTTTTAGAATTGACAATCCTAATTCAGAGGATTTGAAGTTTATGAAAATTATGGTACAAATAAGGAAAAAGGAAATTGCGAAATGAAATATGTCATTCGGGAGGCGACGAACAAAGATACGGAATTTATTTGCAGAATCAATAAATATACAATGGGATATGACTATCCAGAAGAAAAGACACAATATTAATTAAAGAAAGTTTTGTGTGATGGTAACCCAAAAATTTTTGTGGCTGAAATAGAACATTTAGTGGTTGGTTATGTTCATGCGACAAAGTATGATTTATTGTACGCAAATTCAATGGTAAACATTATGGGATTGGCAGTGTTAGAGGAATATAGACACAATGGAATTGCAACAAAACTGATGGATTCGGTTGAAGAATGGGCGAAGAATATTGGTGCAGATGCTATCAGGCTTACATCTGGAAAAAAACAAGAAGAATCACACAAGTTTTATAGTAGTATTGGCTTTGAAAAGAAGAAGGAGCAGATAAATTTTGCAAAAAAGTTGAGATTGGAGTAGGTTATTTGAAAACATTATATGTAGGATTTAAAGGTATTCATAATTCTTCTAACAAATTAGTTCGGAATCTTCAAGGAGAAAAATATTTTCTGACAAACTCCTTTGAGGGATTAAAAAGGGATATTGAAAATCTGGTGGGAGAATATGAACAGGTTTATATGTTTGGATTGGATAAAGCATTAAAGGATTCGGTTCGTATAGAAAAATGTGCTGAGAAAGATGGAGAACGAATTTATACGCAAATGCTGTTATCTGGAATAGAAGAATGTTTGAAAAATAATGCAATCCCATACAGTGTATCGCACAATTCGACGCATTATTTATGTAATGAAGCCTACTTTTATATGTTGAAAAAGATGAATGGACATGTAGTCTTTGTCCATATTCCATCAACAAAAAATCTGACAGAAGAGATGTTACAAAAGTTAGTTTTAGTTTTTGAACAAAAAGGATGATTTTACTATGAGAGATTTTATATTTATTATAGGAGCCAGTGGTATTGGAAAAACGACACTAGCAACGAAATTATATGAACATTACAAGGGTGCGTATGTTGAAATGAGTATGATTCCAGAGTTCGGAGTGCCTGAAGGTGTTGATGAGGGTTTGTTTGAAGAGCGGGTTTGCTGGGAGTCTTGTGTGACTCAAGTGAAAAAGTTCTGGGAACTTGGCATAAGAAATATTGTTGCTCTAGACTTTGACGATTTAAGAACAAGAGATATTCCAGAGGTGTTCAAAGGATTTAATTATATTACGATAAAACTTGTTTGCAGTGATTATAGACAAAATTATGAACAGATGAAAAATAGAGGAAATGGACTTATAGATTTTGAATTGTTAGAGAAAATGAGTCAAAAAATTAATGCAAGAAAATGCTTGGTGAATGAGTTTGAACTGGATATTGCAGGAAAAACAGTTGAGCAGGTTTTCATAGAAGCGTTAGAGATAATTGAACATAAGGAAATAAAAATGGAGTATGACTATTTAAAACCTAAAAAGCAATTGTTTTATTCTTGGGTTTTCAGTAATGGTTTACGGTAAAAGGATTTGAGGATGAAAATAATTTTTTATTGTAGATGGGCATAATCTACCGTTTCAGATGTTCTTGGAATGTCTACAAGAATTGTCAATAAAGATGGTATTACGATATAAGGTGTCATTGGGGTTGTAGATGCATTAAATAAAATTATTGATATAACAAAGCTAAAGCATGTTATCGTGTTGTTGGATAGCGAGCAGCACAATGAGCGATAAGAGAATGTAATTTATATTAATTGGAAAATTTGAAAGAATCAAAATAATAGTTGCTATTTATTTTTGAATTGCATACAATAAAGACAGGTAGATAAACATTTTCAGCCATACAAGAAAGGATGGTTATATGGCAGTAGCAGTAAAAAATAATTATGATATTGCATTGAAGGAACAACAGAAAGAAGTTAGAAATATGGTTCTTGCAGGTTTGGAAAATATTAAAGAAGGTAAGACAAAAGATTTTAACGAGGTATGCGACAGATTGGAGAAAAAATATAGAAATGCAGCAGTATAAAATCAGAATTAGCGAGTTAGCTGAACAAGATTTAGAAAACGCAGGTGATTATATTGCATTTAAACTGCTTAATCCTATTGCTGCTGAAAATATGGTAAAAGGTATTAGGGAACAAATAAATAAGTTGGAAGTTTTTCCAGCCAGTTATGAACTAGACGATGATTCTATATTAGCAGAATTAGGAATACATAAAACATACTATAAAGAATATAAGATATTTTACACTATTGATGATAATGTGAAGAAAATTTTTATAGTCAGAATATTGCATATCCGAATTACATAGCAGGTGCATATTATGTAAGTAAGGTAATTAAAACAAAGGATTGTAATGCTAATAATGTATCATATTTGAATAATGGTATGAGTCAGGGACAACAGAATTATATGAAAAATGATATTATGAATATGAATTGGGCAAATATTCAATCAAAGTATAATTTTACATATAAAGAGATAGATACTAATAAACGTTTCTTATTATGGGGAGCATTAATGCATATAACTTCTGATACTTATGCACATAGGTCATGGACAAAAAATAGTTCAGTAAATTGGGTACATATTGGAAGCCCAGATACATATGATACAGGAAAAATTCCATTAAGATATGATGCAGCAAAGAAAGTTATAGAAAATATAATGAACAAATGTATTAAAAAAATGTATTAAAACATCAGCACCATATTCTTCAAATTACTTTATGAGTGAACAAATGGCACTTGATTCAAACTATTATAACGGAACATTTAAGTTGAAAAGATTGATGTTTTATGCAAGTGATAATAGTAAAAATGAACCTAACTATAATTCATATTATTTAAATTTAGGGTTAGGAACACAACCAGAAACAAGTGAAGAAATGGGAACGTTGATGGCATTAGGTGTCTATTTACATTGATGGTGGAGGAAGGACTATGAAAAGAACAATTGCAATTGCAGCACTTTGTGCAGGTATAATGTTAACTACATTTCCATGCCAGGCAAAGGAAAGCGGAAATGTAAAAATTAACGCAAAGAATTTTCCAGATACAATAGTAAGAGAATATGTGTCAGAAAAAATCGATAAAAATAATGACGGTTACCTTAGCAAAAAAGAAATATCAGCAGTGAAAACAATCACTATTGATAAGAATAATTTGTATTGGGAGAATAAAGAGAAGCCAAAAGAAGATTATGAAATAATAGACGGCAAAGGCTTAGAAATTTTTACAAATGTTGAAAAAGTAAAACTTACAACATATTGTGATACTTATGTAAGTGAGTATGGCAACATAAAAAATATCAAAGTTTTAACAAAATTGACGAAGATAAAGAACTTGGAAATTAGTGGTGTTAATAACAGTAATTATGATTTCACAAAATTAAATAATTTAGAGAGGTTATGTATAAAAAGTACAAAACTTAAAAAACTGAATTTATCTAAGAACGTCAAATTGAAAAATCTGAAGCTTGCATATAATCCTTTGTTGAAAAAAATTAATCTTACGAAAAACAAAAATTTAGAAAAGATTAATTTATACGGAAGCGGAGTTAAAAAAATTACACTGGGAAAAAATAACAAAATAAAAAATGCTAACCTAAATTGTACATTTATTAGCAATTATGAAAAATGTAATTTTAATCCAAAAACATTAAAAACTCTAAAAATATGCAATACACAGATTAAAAAAGTTAATTTGAAAAAGTACAAGAATCTAAAGAAATTGTCAGTTACAAAAGAGGTAAAAGTAATTGGCTATAAAGGTAAAAAAACAATTTACGATGAGACACTATAATTAAAAAAGGGAGCATACTACATTAGCGATTTACAAGCAGCTGTAGTATGCTCCCTTAAATTTATTTATCTTCAATGTGCATTAGCCCATGTACAATCAATCCGATTCCCACAATTAACAGTAATATAAATAAATAGTGCAATAATATGGAGTTACCGGAAGAACTAACAACACTGTCGGCTAATAAAACGGCTTCACTTAAGTTATCAAGGGCAAGTCCTATACAGGTTTTATTAACGTGCTTTATTTGCTTTGTTGTATTCGATTTTTTGAAAAAAGAAAGCAGAATGAATTAGGAAAATGTAATCATTTTGTTATTGAATGTGTTATTGTTACTTCTTTTGCATTAAGTGAAATATTGGGAAATTTTATTGGTATATATAATGTACATACGTGTAATTTCTTTGGGTTAGGTATTGCATTATTATGTGTAATATTGGAAGGAGTTTTCTTATTTAAGGAATAAAGAGTGTAATTCGTTTAACGCCTTTGATGAAGCCAGCCTTTTTTGCATATGCTTGTTGATAGTAGAGCATAGTTATATCGTACATTTGGTATCCCAAGTTGACAATTGGAAATAAGTAGTAAGAAAGTGTCGTCAAACTGTCGTCATTTTCTCACGCAAGTAGAAATAATGACAACATAAACAGCAACAATACACAATGGAAACAACGAAAATAAAACAAGATATACCAAACAATGATGAAATAATTCCGTGAAGGTGGTAGAACAGTAGGTTCAGGTAAGGTTGCTACTATCGTTATGGAATAGTTGGCTATGAAGGTTATGAGGGGGTAAATAGCTTTTTGATGCTTAACATGCAGGAGAGTCTGAATCTTTCGCCAGAATATGTTTTGATAGGTTTTATTTTTCGATTTGGAGCACCAAAAGAAATAAGGGTGTCAAATATAATTGTGGAAGCAGGAATTGATCAGATATGCGATGTATGTGGAATTAAACTTCGCAGAATAAAAAGATTAAAAGGATTGGAAGAGTACAAAGATAGTTATACAATAGAAAAATATTATTTTGAAAACAGAGAGCAAAAATTAGGCGAAATATGGGGATATTTTCTGATTGACACATATACTAAATTATGATAAATTTTTTATAACAGAGAGGGAGTAGTTGCATGCAATGCATGTTCTGATTTTCGTCAGTACGTTCTATAAGAACCGGAGGTCAGAGAACTATTTTTGATTTATAAAATTATCATTTGATAATTAATTAAATTTAAGTAAGTTAAACGAGACTTTTTGTGCAATGTTTATGCACAAAAGGTCTCTTTTTTATTATCAGGAGGTTGCTATGAAAGAAGTGTATCAAAAAACAAAAGAAGAATTATTTAATGAGTATGGAAATTCGCAGGGACTAAATGATGAAAAAGCAAGTGAATATCTTGAAAAGTATGGTGAAAACATATTAATTTCGAAAAAGAAAAAAAGTGTTGCAAGAGTGTTTTTAGAACAATTTGCGGATTTGCTTGTAATTATTCTTATTATAGCCGCCGTAGTGTCTATGATGACAGGAAATTCAGAAAGTACAGTTGTAATAATAGTAGTTATAGTTATGAATGCAATATTAGGGACTGTTCAGTATGTAAAAGCTGAGAAATCATTAGATTCTTTGAAAGAATTATCAGCACCTAAAACAAAAGTCCTTAGAAATGGAATAAAACAGGAATTAGAATCTAAGTATGTTGTTCCCGGGGATATTTTAATTTTAGAAACTGGAGATATGGTTGTAGCCGATGGAAGAATAATTGAAAATTATTCATTGCAGGTAAATGAAAGCTCGCTTACGGGAGAGTCAACGAATGTTGATAAATTTGATAAGAATATTCAAAGTGAAGTGTCATTAGCTGACAGATGCAATATGATTTATTCAGGAAGTCTTGTTACTTATGGAAGGGCAAATGTTTTAGTAACTGCTACAGGAATGAATACTGAAATGGGAAAAATCGCTGATTTAATGAATATGACTCAGGATAAAAAGACTCCTTTGCAGATAAGCCTTGATAATTTTAGTAAAAAACTTGCATTAATAATTATGGGGATAAGTGTTGTCGTGTTTGGACTTTCGTTATGGCAGGGAAATAAAATACTAGATTCACTTATGTTTGCAGTTGCATTAGCTGTAGCAGCAATTCCTGAGGCGTTAAGTTCAATAGTAACAATTGTTCAGGCTATGGGAACGAGAAAAATGGCAAAGGATAATGCAATTATAAAGGAATTAAAGGCAGTGGAAAGTTTAGGTTGCGTTTCTGTAATATGCTCGGATAAAACAGGAACACTAACACAGAATAAAATGACCGTACAGCAGATTTATATAGATGGCAAATGCATTATTCCCGAAGAATTGGATGTTAATAATCAGTTACACAGGTATTTGCTATATGATGCAATTTTAAATAATGATTCATCAATTCAGGGCGGAAATAATATTGGAGATCCTACAGAGACTTGTTTGCTTGAAATGGTTAAGAAAACAGATTTGCATAAAATGGGAATTTCAGATGAAGATATACGAATATTGATGCCAAGATTAGAAGAAATTCCATTTGACTCAGAAAGAAAACTTATGAGTAGCAAATATGAAATTCATAAGGTACCAACGATTCTTACAAAAGGGGCAGTAGATGTTTTAATTGATAGAATCGAAAATATTTCGACAAGCAATGGAGTCAGAAAAATAACGAAAGAAGACAAAGAAAAGATTATAAAACAAAATCAAATTTTTTCGGAGAATGGACTTAGGGTTCTTGCATTTGTATATAAGGAATGTGAAGAGTGCCATTGCTTATCAACAAAAAGCGAGCATGGTTATACTTTTATAGGTTTAGTTTCAATGATAGACCCGCCGAGAGAAGAATCAATGGAGGCAGTAAAGAAAGCAAAAGAGGCAGGAATTAAGCCTATAATGATTACAGGTGACCATAAAGTAACAGCCACTGCCATAGCAAAATCTATAGGAATATATAAAGAAGGAGATGTGGCACTTACAGGTAAAGAAGTTGATGAAATGACGAATGATGAGCTTGAAAATGTATTAGATAAGGTGTCTGTATATGCGAGAGTATCACCTGAAAACAAAATAAGAATAGTTGATGCATGGCAACAAAAAGGAAATGTAGTTGCAATGACAGGAGATGGTGTAAATGATGCGCCGGCTTTAAAGAAAGCGGATATAGGAATAGCTATGGGAATAACAGGAACAGAGGTTTCAAAAGACGCTGCTGATATGATTTTAGCAGATGATAATTTTGCAACTATTATTAAGGCAGTTTTAAATGGAAGGAATGTATATAGAAATATTTTGAATGCAATATTGTTTTTATTATCCGGAAATTTGGCAGCTATTTTAGTAGTACTTTATTGTTCATTAATGGCATTAGACGTTCCATTTAAACCGGTTCATTTGCTATTTATTAATTTGCTTACTGATTCTTTGCCGGCACTTGCAATTGGGATGGAGCCATCTGATAACTTATTATTAAAGAAGAAACCAAGAAATCCTAAGAAAGGCATTTTTACAAGAAATATATCTATAAAGTTAATAGTTTACGGTATATTAATAGGAACTGTAACATTAAGTGCTTTTTATATAGGGGATAAGATTAATCCGCTTACTGCAAGTACAATGGCATTTGCAACATTAACACTTGCCAGATTATTTCATGGATTTAATTGTAGAAGTGAAAGTTCTATTTTTAAAATTGGAATTAAAAGTAATTTATGGAGTGTAGCAGCATTTGTTATCGGAACTTTAATGCTTGGATTTGTAATTTTTGTAAAATTTATGCATTCAATGTTTATGATTGCTCCGTTAACGGGTATTCAGATTATTGAAATAATTGCATTAGCATTTGTGCCAACCGTTATAATTCAGGTAGTCAAAGTAGTAGTTGAAAAAATAAATTAAAACAGTTATTTAATTTTTTGATATTTTTAATTTTGAAAGGGGATAGTTTATTTAGTAATGTGATAAGTAAATTTAGTAAAAAAAGTATGAAAAATTAGTGACAATTAAAAAATATGATGTTATAGTACCGCCTAACGAAATAAATAACAAACAAGGACGTTTGGATTTGCACATTGTGTAATGAAAAACGTCTTATTTTTTTCGTTATTAAATCATGAAAGAAACAAATGTAAATGAAGTTTATTTTCAAATGTTTCCCATGATTAGCCGCTGACCAAAGTGATGCGACAATACATATTATACAAGGAGAAAAAAGCCTATGAGAAAAGAAATGTTAAAGAAAAGTATTGGAACAATTGTGATGACAATTGCTTTAGTAGGAACATCAATACCCGGCGTTACTGTTAGTCCTGTTAAAGTAAATGCAGATGTTGCAACTACAGTAAGTGTATCATCAAATGAAGTAGGAAAACTTGAAAGTATTTTCACTACAATTGATTTAATGGATGCTTCCATTAGTGAATTGGAAACGGCAATGGAAAAAGGAGAACTTACTGCAGAGCAGTTAGTACAGATGTATATAGACAGAATAAATGCATACGATAAATCGCTTAATTTAAATTCCATTATTACAATTAATTCAAAAGCTTTGGATGAGGCAAAAGAATTAGATAAGGAAAGAGCGGCAGGAAAAATAAAAGGAAAACTTTATGGTATCCCAATTATTGTAAAAGATAATTACGATGTTGAAGGTATGCCGACAAGTGCAGGATGTAAGGCATTAAAAGATTCAATTGCACCTGATGACTCTTATGCGGTTAAAAAATTAAAAGAAGAAGGCGCAATTATATTAGCAAAGGCAAATATGTCTGAGTTTGCATCAAGTGGTTCAAATTCCCGTTCAACATTAGGAGGAGCTGTTCATAATGCATACGATACAGAAAGAACAGCAGCAGGTTCTTCAGGAGGTACAGCAGTTGCCATAACATCAAATTTTGCAACAGCAGGTTTAGGAACAGATACAGGTTCATCAATTAGACGTCCGTCATCATTCTCTAATTTGTATGGCTTAAGACCTTCAAAAGGATTAACATCAATTGATGGCGTTGTTCCGCTTAATGGAGATAGAGATGTAACAGGACCTATTTGTAGGAGTGCAGAAGATTTGGCAACAATTATGACAGCAATTGCGGGAACAGATGCTAATGACAGTTATACAGTTGATGCAAATGCAGATTCATTAAAACCTGCAAACGGATATGAATCAGGACTTAAAGCAGATGGCTTAAAAGGAAAGAAAATAGGTTATTTGTCAAATTCATTTGGATATTATGTGGCAAATGATGATTCTGATGCGGGTGAAAGAACTACAGAATTAGACAGTAAAATTAGTGACATGGTTGAGAAAGCAAAGGAAAATTTGGAAGCAGGAGGCGCTGAATTAGTAGATATTTCACAGTATATTCCTGAATCACTTATTACTTTTCTTAGACAGGCAGCACCTTATGCAAATGTATTTGAATGGGATTTAGATACATATTTTACATCGCTTGGACCTGCAGCACCTATTAAAACTGCATATGAATTAATCAATAATTATAAATATGGAGAAGATTATACTAATATAAGTATTAGAAATCCAATTGAAGATTTTTCGACAATGACAAATCCAAGAACTACAGAAAACTGGCAGTCATGCTGGAATGGAATGGTTAATTTCAGAACAACAATTTCTAACATTTTGAAAGAGCAAGATATTGATGCAGTTGCATATGTATCACAGACAGATGTGGCAGATATTGAAACAACTTCTAACAACAAAAATAATGCAGCTTCATATATAAATTACTTTGGACCTGTAGCAGGATTACCTGATATGATGATTCCAATGGGATTTGCTAAAGCTGACCCGGATAATGGATATGAAACAGAAATGCCACTTGGTATGTCATTATTTATAAGTTATGGAAATGAAGAAAAGCTTATTGAAATTGCATATTCTTATGAACAGACAGCAGGAGAGAGCATAAGAAAACAGCCATCTACAGTTCCTGCATTAGAGGATAAGAACGTTGATAAATTCTTAGATGAATTAATTGATAAAACTGACAGCATTGATTTTAGCGAGTACACAGTTTATCCAAATGGTAAGGTAAATGTATTGTTAAATAAATATGCAGAGGCTACAGAAGTTGACAGAAGCGATGTATATGAAACATATGAAGCTACATATGATTTGGCAAAGGCTTACGATTCATTAATGAATAAATTACTTGCAAATAAAAAAGTAACAACACCTGTAACAGACAAAACACCTACAGCAAATACATCTACTGTAACAACACCTACAACAGAAACTGTAAGTGCACCAGCAAAAGCAAAGATTTCAAAGATTAAAAAAGCGAAGAAGTCTATGAAGATTGCCATTAGAAAACAGTCCGGTGTCAAAGGATATCAGATTAAATATTCAACATCAAAGAAATTTGCAGCTAAGAAAACAAAGACAGTAACTACATCAAAAGTTACAGTGACAGTTAAGAAAATAAATGTTAAAAAGACATACTATGTTAAAGTAAGAGCTTATAAACTTATTGATGGCAAAGTAACATACGGTGCTTATTCAAAAGTAAAGAAAGTAAGTTAATAAATGATTACAAATAAATAGTTTTAATAAAATGTAATTAGTTATTAAAAATAAAATATTATGTAAAAGATATAATTACAAATTAATAAAAATACGGATATTCAGGTTTCAACTGATATGTGCAAAAACTTAGAACACATATCATAAACTTAGAATATCCGTATTTTTTATATATGCGTATATTGGGAATACATAGGATTTACAATTACATATTTAGAATATTTTTTGCCAACATAGAACATTGTATAAGGGTTTGGCCAGAAGAAAACTTTGATGTGTAAAAAATATTTAAATATAATGGTAAACTTTTCTTTTTCTAATTAAACATGTAACAGTTACGCATAATGTTAATAATTCTGCAATTGCTACTGAAATCCATATACCATTTATTCCCAAAATCATAGGAAGAATAAGTACTACAGATAATTGGAATACAAGCGTTCTTAAAAACGAAATTGCAGCAGATATTAAACCGTTATTTAAAGCAGTAAAGAATGATGAACCAAATATATTAAAGCCATTAATTAAAAAAGCAAAGCAAAATATTTGGAAACCATGTTTAGTCATGAGAAATAGGTCAGCGTTATAACCGACAAACAATTTGGCAAGAGGTCCTGCAATTAATTGTGCGATTACAAATAACATAATACCCCATGAGCCAATAAGACTAATGCTTTTCTTAAATAAATTCTTTAGTTCATTATCATTTTTAGCTCCATAGTGAAAACTTATTATAGGAGCACTTCCAATAGAATAGCCTAGGAATATTGCAATAAATATAAAATTAACATACATAATGGTTCCATATGCTGCAACACCGTTTTCTCCGGCAAATTTCATCAACTGATAATTGTAGATAGAATTAACAATTGAGCTTGATAAATTTGTCATTAACTCAGAAGAACCATTTGTGCAGGTCTTAATCAATATTTTTAAATTAAAATGTGTTTTTCCTAATTTTAATTTACTGCTGTTGTTTCTTGAAAAATAAAAAATAGGGATAAGTCCACCGATGCATTCACCACAAACAGTAGCAAGAGCTGCACCTGCGAGACCAAAATTAAGAACAGCAATAAATAAAAAGTCAAGAATCATATTTGTTACACCCGCAGCTATAATAACAAATAAACCTAACTTTGGTTTCTCAGCAGTAACGAAAAAACTTTGAAAAACATTTTGCAACATAAAAAACGTTAATGATGCAAAACTGATTCTTGCATATAAAACACAATTATTAAGTAATTCACCTTCGGCACCAAGGGCGGTTACAAGAGGTTTAACGAAAAAGAAACCTGAAAGTGAGAATAGTAAACCACCAATTAATGTAGCGTAAACGAGAAATGAAAAGTATTCATTTGCCTTTTCAGGTTCATTTTCACCAAGAGTTTTTGCAACAATGGCGCTGCCTCCGGTACCTATCATAAAACCAATGGCACTAAGTCCCATTAAAAGAGGCATAACAAGATTAATTGCTGCAAAAGCAGTTCGCCCAACAAAATTTGAAACAAATAAACCATCTACAACACCATAAATGGATGTAAAAATCATCATTATTATTGATGGTAGAACAAATTTTAATAATTTATTTAATGTAAAATGATCTGATAATTGTATTTGCATTATAATCTCCTTATAGTTTTGACAATTCTTCTCTTAAAGCAGAATTGTATTTTTGGTATAATTTAAGCATTAATTCACATTCCTCATTTTTAAGAGAAGAAAAAGCGTTATTTTCCATTTCTATGACGGGATATATTTTTTCAGAAACAAATTGCTTCCCGGTTTCAGTTAAATAAATATACATTCCACGACCTTTTCCGGGTGTTAATGTAAGATAGCCCTGTTGTTCAAGTTTTCTGATTGATGAATTAACAGTTTGCTTAGGAAGACATGAGGAACGGCAAATATCGCGCTGCATACAACCGTCGCCGGCTTCGCAAAGATAATAAAATATATCAAAAATGCTGTCTGACATATTAAGCTTAATTGCTAAATCATGATAAATATCATTAAAATCTTTGTAGATATGATTAAATTCGATGAGTGCAGGACTCATATTTGGATAATTATCTGTTTTCATTATTTACCATCCTCTTCTTTAAATTTAAGTCTGATTTCGTACTCGTAGAAGTATAGTCCGATTACGGACTCGTGTCAAGAGGAAAATTTAAGAAGGAGTTTAGCAATTGAAATTAATGAAAGTGTGTTATAATGAGCATAAAAATGTATAAGTATTGGATAATTGTTAGAACTTTGTTGATTGAAGAGATGACGAATAAAAACAAGTAGTTTATTACAAATAAAAGTAATGTTTGTAATTATGAATATATGGTGGAGGATAAAATGGTAATAGAATATTTACCTATCTTAGAACAAAAAGACAATAAAATATTAACAATAGGAAAAATAGATAGAACAAAGGCACACACAAATCCGCCTGTTTTACATGCTACTTCAATTATTGTAGCTGTACTTCCTGATGGGAAAATTATTTTAACTGATAAAACAGAAAAACAAATAAAAAAAGGAAGGAATGTCAAAAAGAATAGTCATATATATGATACTTTCGGAGGCCATATGACATATGAAAGTGTTCCAAAAGATGAATTTGACACAGGATTAAGTATAGATACTTATATAAAATGTGCCTATAAAGAATTATCAGAAGAACTTTTAAGATTAGATAAAGATGGTAAAAGAAAAAAGTTTATACCTAAAATAGAGAGTTTTAAATTTGTAGGATTATATGGAATTGAAAATGACCATAACAAAGAAATTTCAGGAGTATTTGCATATTTTTTAGAGGACTATGGTCCGTATGCATCTGAAGATACATTAATAACAAATGGAGAAGAAGAAAATATCATACAACCGATATGTGTAGTTGATTGGGAGAAACTAAACGCAATGTATACCAAAGGAAAAGAAGGAAATATATTCATTTCTGATGGAATAGGAAGAGTATTAGAAAAAGATAATGGAGAGATTTTGAAAAAATGTATTTATGATAATTTGAAAATTTAATTATAAGTGAAATCGTGACATAATTAAAGAAAGAACGCTCTCGCTGCTTGCCACTCGCAACAGTCCTGAATTTTCAAAGATATTTTACTATTATAAGTTCCACTTCTAAAGTAAAATATCTTTGGAAATTTGGACCGGCGGTGACAAATGCACTTTTTTTAATTATGTCACGATTTTACAATAATAAAAATAAATATAGTTAGTAATTTTAGGAGAAAACAAAATGAACGAAGTTCATTTTATATAAATGTTTCCGACGAATAGCCGCCGACCGAAGGGCGGGGGCTATACATATTTTACAGGAGAATAAAATGATTAGAACAGTAAGATTAGATGATGCGGAAGAACTATTAAGAATATATTCATATTATGTAGAAAATACAGCAATTACATTTGAATATGATGTACCAACGGTAGATGAATTTAGAAAAAGAATAGAAACAATAACAGAAAAATACCCATATTTTGTATATGAAGAAAATGGAAAAATAATCGGATATGCATATGCAAATACATTTAAAGATAGAGCAGCTTATGACTGGGCGGTTGAGATGACAATATATATGGATAAAGATTCAAGACATAAGGGGAGTGGCAAAAAATTATATGAAACGCTTGAAAAGGCACTTATAAAGCAAAATATTACTAATTTATATGCATGTATCGGATATCCTGAAGTTGAAGATGAATATCTTACTAAAAACAGTGTAGGCTATCATGAACATTTAGGATATAGATTTGTTGGAGAGTTTAAAAAATGTGGTTATAAGTTTAACAGATGGTATAATATGGTTTGGATGGAAAAAATAATCGGAGAGCATAAAGAAAATGCAAAGCCGGTATTAATATTTAAAGAAATTGAAAAATAAATTTAGGCTAAAAGTAATTAAGTTTTTATGTATTGATTAATGCTAATTATTTTAGAACTAAATAGTATTACACATTAAAATTTGAAGAAAACAGGAATTTTATTTTATGAAACGAATAGATTTTGAAAACGGAAAAATAACAAGTAATATTTTAAATGCTGCCATTCCAATGCTGATTGCACAAATCTTAAGTCTTTTGTACAACATTGTTGATAGAATTTATATTGCAAGAATTCCTAAAATAGGAACAACTGCTTTAGGAGCAGTAGGATTGTGTTTTCCGATAATTATAATAATAACAGCTTTCAGTAATTTGTTTGGAAGTGGTGGAGCACCAATTTTCTCAATTAAAAGAGGAATGAAAGAAAATGAAAAAGCTGCAATTATAATGAATACTTCTTTTTCCATGCTTTGTTTTGGCGGAATAATTTTAATGGCTGTTGGAATTTTATTAGCAAAGCCAATTTTATATTTATTTGGTGCATCAGACAGTGCAATTGTATATGCGTATCCATACATGATAATTTATATGATAGGAACGATTCCATCTATGCTTTCAACAGGAATGAATCCCTTTATTAATGCACAGGGATATGCAACTACGGGAATGATATCGGTTGCCATAGGAGCGATTGCAAATATAGTGCTTGATCCTATATTTATATTTGCTTTAAATATGGGAATTGAAGGGGCAGCAATTGCAACAGTTGTTTCACAGTTTATGTCTGCAATATTTGTACTTTATATTTTGAGAAAAAGAACAGAATATAAAATAAGGTTTGTTAGAAAGAATGAATTTAAAAAATGTGTTTATTTTGCAAAGAATATTGTAAGCCTAGGAACGGCAGGCTTTATTATGCAACTTACAAATAGTCTTGTTTCAATTTGCTGTAATAATGTTTTATCTGTTACAGGTGGAGATGTATATGTGTCAGTAATGACAATTATATCAAGTGCAAGACAAATGATAGAAACACCTATTTATGCAATAAATGAAGGAGCATCACCTATATTAAGTTTTAATTATGGTGCAGGAAAACCTGACAATGTAAAAAAATCTATTAAGGTAATGATGTGTTTAGTACTAGCTTATACAGCTGTTATGTGGGGAATTATTATAACAAAACCAGAATTTCTAATAGGTATATTTAGTTCTGATAAAACATTATTTAAAGATGCAGTGCCTGCACTTAAAATATATTTTGCTGCATTCATATTTATGGATTTACAGTACATAGGACAGACAGTGTTTAAATCATTAAACAAAAAGAAACAGGCAATATTTTTCTCTTTGCTAAGAAAGGTAATTATTGTAGCTCCGCTTACATATACACTTCCTTATGTATTTAATATGGGAACAGATGGTGTGTTTATGGCAGAACCAATATCAAATGTAATAGGTGGAAGTATGTGTTTTATTACAATGCTTGCAACAGTAATGCCTGAATTGAAAAGAATGAAGAAAAATTGAAAGTAACTGGAAGTTAAAATACTTTCCAAATTAAGGAGCAAAGAAAAATGAAATCCGAAAATAAAATTGGCATACAGAAAGATAAAAACGAAGCCGAAATAAAAATAATACTGGTATTTAAGTACATAATAATGGCTATAATTGTAGGGATAGTTGTAGGAATAATTGATACAATTTTTGGAAGAGGATTGATAGAAATATCTGATTTTAGAAATAAAAATTATAAGTTTTTACTTCCTTTTTTACCAATTGCCGGATTATTTATTACATGGATGTATCATAAGTTTAATGAACTTAGTTTAAAAGGAATGACCCTTGTGTTTGAAACAAGGCAGCAAAAGAGAAATTCTATTCCGTTAGCACTTGTACCACTTGTAATGGTTGGAACATGGATAACACATTTGTTTGGCGGAAGTGCCGGAAGAGAAGGTGTGGCAGTACAGATAGGAGCAACATTATCACATGCTTTTGGAAAAAAATTAAAAATGCCTGATAATAGTAAAGTAATGCTTATAACAGGTATGGCAGCAGGATTTGGTGGACTTTTTCAGACACCACTTACAGCTATATTTTTTGCGATGGAAGTAATAGTTACAGGCTATATGGATTACGAAGCTATGCTTCCTGCAATGATAGGGGCATTTGTCGCTTCTTTCACATCGCATACTTTAGGACTTGAAAAGTTTGAAGTCAATTTAAATCAGACAATAAATATGACGGATGCAAAAAATGTAATCGCTATAATTGTTTTAGGAATTGCATTTGGTATTGTAGGAAGACTTTTTTCTGTATTATTACAGAAATCAAAGATATTTATGAGTGAAAAAATAGCAAATCCATATATACGAATTGGTGTAATTTCTATTCCACTTGCATTATGCCTTTTATTTATCCTTTCAGGAAGATATACAGGACTTGGTACAAATCTTATATCAGAGGCATTAGGTGGAAATGAAGTATATTATTATGATTGGATTTTAAAATTACTATTTACAATCATAACTTTATCAATAGGATTTCAGGGTGGGGAAGTAACACCGCTGTTTTCAATAGGAGCAACATTAGGAGTGGTTTTAGGCAGCTTATTTGGAATATCTCCTATAGTGTGTGGTGCGCTTGGTTATGCAGCGGTATTTGGAAGTGCGACAAATACTTTAATTGCACCAATAATGATAGGAATAGAAGTATTTGGAGGAACAAATATGTTACCGTTTGTTATCGTGTGTGCAGTTGCGTACATAGTTAATGGAAATGCTTCGATTTATTCTGCCCAGCAGAAATCAGTAATGTAAAATGTAAATTATTATCATAAAAAGAATGTGTTAAATTTATGTAAATATTTATTTGAAAGTTGAATTTATCAGAATCCGGTGTTAGAATATCGGAGAAAAAGAAAGTAAATGGAGGTGAGTTTCATGGATAGTTGCGATAGTACAGGGCGAAGTTATATATGCAGTGAAAAGCGATGGCATATAAATATGTGGCTATCTATGAGACTTATTTAGCTACATAATATAGATATACGCCTTTAATAACACTGCATCAGATTTATGCCTTTACGTCACAGCAATGTAACTAAACGGTCTACTTAAGAGAAATCTGGAGTAGTGTTTTTTGTATGCTTAAATTAAGCAGGTAAAGAGGAGGCTGAAGTGGAAAAGACAGTTGTAAGAAATAATTATGTAGAAGAACTTGTAAATTTAATAAGAAGTGATTTAGATAAAGAAGAATTACTTGAACAAATATCTAATTATCATGAAAATGATATTGCAGATGCGTTGGAAAAATTATCGGAAGATGAAAGAAAAAAATTATATCCGATTTTAGGTGCAAAAAGAATTTCTGAAATATTTAGCTATTTAGAAGAAAATACCCGACAATATTTTGATGAGTTATCAGTGGAGAGTGCGGCTAAGGTAATTTCCCTTATGGATTCTGATGATGCTGTTGATGTACTTGAGCATTTAGAGGATTCAAAAAGAAAAGAAATTGTAAAAAAATTAGACGGAGATGCAGTTGCAGATGTAAAAATGATTTTGTCATTTGACGATAGTGAAATAGGCAGTTGCATGACAACTAATTTTATATGTATAAATAATAAACTTACAATTCGTCAGGCTATGAGTGAGCTTGTGAAGCAAGCCGGACAAAATGATAATATTACAACAATATATGTTATGGATGAAAATAAGAAATTTTTTGGAGCAATAGACTTAAAGGATCTAATTATTGCCAGAGAATATGATAAGTTAGATGATTTGATTAGTCATTCGTATCCGTTTGTATATGGACATGAGAAAATTGAAGATTGCATAGATAGAATAGTTGAATATGCTGAAGATTCCATACCGGTTTTATCAGCAGACAGATTTATAATTGGTGTAATTACGTCAGAAGATATTGTAGAAATGGTTGATGATGAGATGGGGGATGACTACGCTAAGTTAGCCGGTTTAACAGAAGAGGATGACTTGCAGGAAAGTGTAATTAAAAGTACAAAAAAGAGACTTCCATGGCTTATAGCTTTACTGTTTCTTGGAATGGCTGTATCTTCAGTTGTTGGAATGTTCGAATCTGTCGTAGCGATACTTCCGATAGTAATATGCTTTCAATCTTTAGTACTAGATATGGCAGGTAATGTTGGAACACAGTCTCTTGCAGTTACAATTCGTGTTTTAATGGACGAAAACCTAACGGGAAAACAGAAGATAGGATTACTAAGCAAAGAAATAAAAATAGGGCTATTAAATGGAGTACTGTTGGCAATAATGGCACTTACATTTCTTGGAGTATACATACATTTATTTAAGAACTATGGATGGTTAAATTCATTTATGATTTCAGGTTGTGTAGGAGCAGCTTTAATCGTTGCAATGGTTATTTCAAGTATGGTTGGAACGGTTATACCAATGTTTTTCCACAAAATAAAAATTGACCCGGCAGTAGCTTCAGGACCTTTAATTACTACGGTAAATGATTTAGTAGCTGTAGTAACATATTATGGTCTTTCAATGATGTTTTTAATTGATATTTTCAAAATAGCATAAGCATATGGCTTGACGTATGCTTATAAGATATCTATAATCGTGTTTGGTAAAAATTTTTTATTTAAATACCATATAAGAAAATAAAATAAACAAATTAGATTTTAACGGATTTATTCAAAAAACATCAAATAAATGTGATGAAAATACAATTATAGGAGTGATTGAAATGAATAAGACTAGGCAAATGTCAGAAACAATAAGACTTGGAATGCTTCTTGCTGTGTCAGGTGGATTTATGGATGCATACTCATACATAGAAAGAGATCAGGTATTTGCTAATGCACAGACAGGAAATATGTTGTTATTTGGTGTAAATTTATCTGAGGGAAATTTTTCAGTGGCAATGAGATATTTCCTCCCGGTATTAGCTTTCGCATTAGGGATTGCGTTAGCTGAGATTGTGCATAAAAAAGATTTGAATTTACTTCATTGGAGACAGGCAGCAGTTTTGGTAGAAGCACTTATATTACTTGGAGTAGCATTCTTTCCACAAAATATGAATCTGCTTGCAAATTCATTAACATCATTTGCATGTGGAATACAGGTTGAGAGCTTTAGAAAAATAAGAGGAAACGGAATTGCCACGACAATGTGTATTGGAAATATGAGAAGTGGAACTCAGAATTTATGTAATTATTTACAGGATAGAGATATTGAGAATTTAAAGAAAGCTTTATTATATTATGGAATTATTATCTGCTTTATTTGTGGAGCTATAATAGGAAATTTCTTTATAAAAATATTTGCAGAGAAAGCAATATTATGTTGCTCAGCACTTTTATTTTTTGCATTTATACTAATGTTTATAGATTACGAAAGAGAAAAAGAACAATAAAAAATATTATAATAAAAAAGCTGTCTATTTACAGGTTTGATTGGTAAGTAGGCAGCTTTTAGTTTATAATAAAACACAAAGAATATAACAAGATTAAAATTTAAATGATAAAAAATAGAATTAAAAATAAAAAGACAAGGTGGATAATTTTATGAATGAAAAGATTAGAAAACATATATTTTTTTATGGAAGAGTTCAAGGTGTAGGATTTAGATATTATTCAGTTTATAAAGCAAGGCAATTAGGACTTACAGGCTGGGTGAGAAATTTGTATGATGGCTCAGTAGAAATGGAAGTCCAGGGAGAGGAAAGAAGTATAGACGAACTGATAATGTTTTTAGAAAATCAGAGATTTATTCTAATAGAAAGAATGGATGCTAAGTCAATTAAATTAGAAGAAGATTATGATTTTTATGAGAGATAAAAAGACAGGCGTTTATGCTAATAGTAAAAAAATGATATAAAAATGAAAATTTGTAATATGGTGTTGTTGCAGAAGAAGGAACACCTGAAAATTTAGATGCAAATGGTGGAATATATCATCATATGCTAGAAACTCAGATGAAAAGTATGGAATGGAAATTTTAGGATTGAAAAATTTATAGATAAAAAATAAGGTTCTCTTTAGTGTAAATCAAATTTATATAAACAAAAGAGAATCTTTTTTTGTTAATGCAAAAATATTAGTTGCAAAAAATATAAAATCGGAAGCTGAAAAAATTCATAACCATATAGGTTATCTTTATATAGGTACTGATTATTTATTGAAAGTATGATAAAATCAATAAGTAGTATTTATTTGGGATGTTTTATAAGAGGAGAAGAGTATGTTATTAAATGAAAGCAACATAAATGTTGTACTTTTTAATAGTGCGATATATGAAATATTTGTGATAGCTGTAATGTATATATTTATTTCAAATATTCTTGAATTAAATAAAATACAAAAGAGAGTCTTTTTGGTAATATTCTTTGCCAGTATGTTTCCATTAAATATGTTTAGAGTTATAGTGCAGTATTACTATGAAGAATTAACAAATAAAACAATAGTAATCCTTTTGATAATGTTTGCAACTACGGTTATATACATATCAGCTTTGAAAATAATTACCACTTTAGATTATTTACATATTTTTATTGCGGATATGGGAGCACAAATAATTGCCGGAACATTTGTAGGAGGTATGTTTATATTATCTTCAAAAATCGTTAACAGACCATGGGAAATGTTGGTGCAATTAAAGATGTCTATACAAAATGTAATTATTTTCTTAAGTATTAATCTGATTACACTTTTTATTTGTTTAATCCTAAAAAAGTTGATATTAAAATATACCAAAAATTTTTGCAAAGAAAAACTAAAATATAAATGGTTACTATGGGGTATAGTTGTAATATTTAATGTAGGTGGATTTATAGCTACAACGGCCGGGGAGTTGTCTAAAAGAAATGTTATGATAACATCAATAGGATTAATAATATGTTTTATTTTTATAATGTATGAAATATCATGGATTGTTCGACTGAGAAAGGAAAAACAAATAAAGGAAGAAAATAAAATATTAAATATAGAAAATGCCGTTATGAAGGAATATTACAATACATTAGAATATCAATTAGAGCGGACAAGAAAATTTCGTCATGACATAGAAAAGCATATGAATGTGATAAGCGAATTGATTTTAAATAAAAATGAGCAGAAAAATTTAAAGAAATATGTTACACAAATTGAAGAACAATATCATTCATTAAAAAATATCAATTATTGTGGAAATCCTGTATTTAATGCTATTTTTTTGAATAAGCAAAAAGAATGTGAAAATAGAGAAATAGAATTAAAAATAAACATAAAGAAATTTAATATTGAAAATATACGTGAAATGGATTTAATAGCAGTTATTTCAGAAATAATTGAATATGCAATGTTTAGAGTAGATAAAGTACAGCCTGTTATTGAGTTTAATTGTGGAAATAATTTAGAAGATTTAATTATAGATGTAGAATATAAAGCTGTTAATTCAAATAGCAATAAAGACAAATTAACTGTAATTAATTCAGTTGTGGAAAAGTATGATGGTGCAATTGTTGTAAATAAAGATGATAATAAAGAAGAAGTTATTGTAATGTTATCAAATATATAAAGAAAAGAAGGAGAAGGTACAATGGGAGTTGATTATAATGTAGGACAGGTTTTCTTTAATAGTGCTATATTTCAAACTTTAGCGATATTAGGAATGTACACGTTTATTGCAGAAGTATTGTGTTTAGATAAGAAACAAAGAAAGATATTCTTTGTGGTATTTTTTATGAGTATGTTACCTCTAAATTTACTGAGATTTTATATACAGTATTATGTTAATGATTTGCCAAATAAGAGCGCTGTCATGGGAGCGATTATGGCATTGATAACAGTTATATACATTTCGGCATTAAAAATCCTTACTAATTTAGATTATATTTATATTTTTATAGCCGATATGTGTGCACAGATAGTTATGGGGACAACAATAGGAATGCCGTATGTTGCAATAGCAAGACTTGCAGGAAGAACAGAAAAAGATTTTTTACATATACCGTTTGGTAAAAAAGATATTCTACTAATATGTATACTAATTGCAGTGTATACAGTAATTTTACGATTATTAGGGAAATTTTTTAGAAAAAAGCTTTCATTTTTTATTAAGAAACCTTTAAAACACAGATGGATTCTATGGACAGTAGTTATTGTATTTAATTTAATGGGAACAGTTACATTGACTCCTGTATTTTATGGAAAGTATGATGTTATTTTTTCTTCAGTTTTGATGGCAGCATTTTTTGTAGCAGTATTATATGAAATTGCATGGCTTGTACGCCGTAACAGGGAAAAGCAACTAAAAGAAGAAAACAGAGTCTTAAATATAGAAAATGCCGTTATGAAGGAATATTACAATACATTAAAATATCAAATTGAAATGACAAGAAAATTTCGTCATGACATAGAAAAGCATATGAATGTAATAAATGATATGATTGCACAGGATGAGGATAATGCAGAAATTGAAAATATTGCAGATAAGGTTAATTTTGATTATGGATATTTAAAAAACGAATATTTTTGTGACAATCCAATACTAAATTCAATACTGATAAATAGAAATAATGAATGTAAGAATTGGAATATTAGATTAGATATTGATGCAGAAAAATTCAATAACGATAAAATTAAAGAAATTGACTTAATAGCTTTGATATCGAATTTATTTGACAATGCTATTGAAGAATGTAAATCAATTGCAAAGGAAAATTCAGATACACAAATAAAGTTCAAGATGAAAAATGAATCTAATAATATATTAATAACTATAGACAATTCAACGACTAAAAAGGAAATACTAGAGAAAGGAGTAACAACTAAGTCGGATAAATATGCTCATGGAGTAGGTTTAGAAATTGTTGAAGAAATTACTAAAAGATATAATGGAAAAATGGAAAGAAAGATTCAGGACAATATATATGAAACTCATATTATATTAAAAACTGAATAATAGAATTATAATCGAATACAAAGAAAATTATTTTTTTTAAAAATAAAAAGAGACAAAATCGACATAAATCGACAAGAAATCGACATAACTTGCAGTGAATATTGTTGAATAAATGATAAAATATTAAGAGTGGATATACTAAAAGAAGCGGTGAGGAATTTATGAACAAAAATATTGTAATATTAGATGATTGCCAAAGCGAGGCAGAAAAAACAAGATTCATATTATGTAGATTTTTTAGAGATATAGTTAATAGTACAAGTTGGAATATGGTTATATATACTGATGGGAAAAAATTAATAAATGATATAGAAAAGAGTGAAATTGAACCTACGATGATTTTTTGCGATGTTGATATGGAAACAGAAGAGTATAATGGAATTGATATTGCAAAGAAAATTAATGTTCTTGCACCACAAAGTCATATTGTTTATTTAACGAATTATCTTGAATATGCACCCGATATATTTCAAACAGAGCATTTGTATTTCGTTTTAAAGTCAGAACTTGAAAAAAGGCTTCCTGAAATTTATATCAAAATGATTAATAAAACGAAAGAACACCAGAAGACTCTTAGAATTGAAGGAAAGAGAAATAAGTTTATTGCAATAAAATATCTTGATATAGTTTACATAGAAAGAAAGGGAAGAACTACTTTTATTCATGGAAAAGAAGAGGAGTGGGAGACATATTTGCCACTTAATAAATTAGAAGAACTAATAGAAGATAGCAGCATAATAAGATGCCATAATAGTTTTATGGTTTCGATGAATTACATAAAGAAATATATCAGGGAATTATGCACTATGGTTAATGATGAAAAGATTCCAATAAGCAGAAAATATCAGCCGATTTTTAAAGAAGCTTTTGTAAAATGGAGCAAGGAACAGATATAAAAATATTTATAAATAATTTAAAGGCAGAGAACATTTGTAAGTTAATAATGACTTATAAATGTTCTTTTTTTATCTGGAATAAAAATGTGCAAAAATCGACACGAAAACGACATAAATAGCAAAAATGGATGTGGATGGAAATGGTAAAATATTAATAAGAATTATGTAAATGTTGGGCGGGATATCAAAGGAAGAAATTTAATAATTAACGTGTTGAGAAAGGAGAAAATATGAAAAGAAAAAATGTAGGTAAAGTGTTAATTCTAGTTATGATTTTGGGAATGCTTTGGTATACAGGTAACAGTAATTGTGTTAACGCGAAAGTTAAGAGTGTATACAGTTCTAATGACAATGTAACAATGAAAGGCAAATTAAAGAAGGTTAAGTATTATTATGGAGGTGAATATCAGATTAATTATGTTTTATATGTTAAACCTAAATTTGTTGTTGAGCATTCATATATGTACGATGATGCACCTATTCAAAGTAGAATATGTGTATATATAGATAAAAAACAATGGAAAAAATATAAAAATAAAAAAGTTAAAATAAAAGGAACTATGACGGACAATTCAGCGTATTACTGTACACCATTTGGAATATATGACATAGATAGCATAAAGAAAATTGAAAAATAGAAAAGAGGCGATTTAGTTGAAAAAAAATAAAATAGTACGGAAAATAGAGGTAAAAAAAATTATATCTTGGATTCTTACAGTTATATTAATAGTAGGAATAATGGATGGGTTAATTTTTGAAAAAGAAGTGCAGGCTGCATCAAACCCATATGGAAAATGGCAGGATACAGAGTATGGTGATAAAGGTGGAGATGGAATTCCGGAAATTCGTTGTACATGGTTTGCATGGCAGTGTGCATATGACAGAACGGGTGTAGTGTTACCGAAGTTTGGAAATGCGGGTTCATGGCTAAAAAATGCTAAAAATAGTGGACTATCAACGGGTACAGTAGCAAGAGCAAATTCTATAGCAGTTTATAATCATAACGGATCTGATTGGGGACATGTTGCGTATGTGACATCTGTAAGTGGGAATATAATGTATGTTGATGAAGGAGGAAGAAAAGACTTAGATCATACATCTTCTCAAGGTGTGGCATATGCAAGAAGAGTTCCATCAAATATAGGAAGTGCAGAATGGTCTGGAGAAAAATATAATACATTGGCAGGATTTATATATTTAAAAGATGTTCCAGCACCAAAACCAGTGATACCTAATGCTCCATCAAATGTTAATTTAAATAAAAACGATATAGGATTGAATGATGGATTGAGTGTAACATGGAATGCGTCATCTGGAGCTACAAGTTATGATGTTAATTTGGTATGCATAACTAATAGTGCAAATAATCAATCAAAATCAGTAGGTGGAACAAGTGCATCCTTTTCAATAACAAAGGTCGGAACGTATAAAATTAATGTAAGAGCAAAGAATTCTGCTGGTACAAGTTCTGCAACAGAATCCGCAAATTGTGTAGCACATGAAAATGTAATAGTCAAATATGTGGATTGGAACGGTGACATAATAGGAAAAGAACAAAGTGTAAAGTGGGGAGGAAATGCAAGTGCACCTATAGCACCGGAAAGAGAAGGCTATACATTTCAAAATTGGAGTTCAGACGGAAAAAATATTAAATCTAATGTAGTGATTGAAGCAATATATAAAATTAATACATATGCTGTTTCATTTGTAGATTATAACGGAGATGTTATAGATAAAGTACAAAAAGTGGAATGGTCATCTTCAGCAATTGAACCTACAAATATTCCTACAAAAAAAGGATATATTTTTACAGGGTGGGACACTAGCGAATATAAATGTGTAAAGAAAGCGTTGACTGTTAAGGCAACATATGTTTGGGAAAACACAAATCTTCCAATAATTACAGAAATTGAATCGGCAAAAAGAAATGAAGAAGCAACAGGTTATGATATAAAAGTTAAACTGACAAATTTTCCAAATGATTTCACGAAAGGAAAGTTGGTTTTTGCATTAATAACAAAAGAAGGAAAAATGGTTGCATCAGAAATTAAGTCCATTAGTATGCCGGAAACAAAAGAAATAAGTGAAACGGCAACTATTTTATATTCGGGATTGGTTTCGCGAGTTCAAGTATCGATGATTGGTGTAGTTGATGATGAAACAACAGGAACACCGAAGGCAAAAGCTGTGACAGCACCTGTAGATGTTGGTAATAAGTGGTCAGACTGGATGACAACAGTACCTATAGGAGATGATATTATTACTGAAAGTAGAGATGAGTATAGATATAAAGATAGTAAGATTATAAAATCAGCAACACAACCAACTACCCCGGAAGGTTATAATTTAATTTCTAAAAATTCGACAGGAACATATACTCAATGGGGAAGTTGGAGTGGATGGAGTGATTCACCTATTTCAGGCAATATTTTAAAGGATGTAGGAACACAATCTGTAGTGGCTAGTTATGTTACACAATGGAATTATAAGAGATGGGTATCAGCTGATGGTAGAACATCGGGACCTACAAATGGAACTTGGGGTGGAAAAGCATGCAATATTTATCAAGAAAGAGGATGGGGAGGAGAATTGACTTGCGTTGGCGGTCAAAATTCTAACCAGGCAGGATATTTTAAGCTTTATGGAAGTGCCCCATGTTGGTATTATCCATGGACTAGACAGGTAGCGGGTTCTTATAAGACACAATATAGGTATCGTACAAGAAGTGAATACTATAATTATATATATAAACAAAATGAATTTAGCGAATGGCAACCAGATAAAGTAGAAACTTCTGATACAAGAGAGGTAGAAAAAAGAAAGGCATATAGATTCAAAACAAATTCTACAGAGGTCCCATGTTATAATTACAAACGATATAAATATACAAATATTAATAATGGAAAGATTGTATATAGTTATACAAGTATTTATGCAGATGGAATGGACTATCCGGGCGAATGGGAATACAAGACAGAATTTGAAGAACTTAAAAAAATAGCGATAGTAGATGATAACATCGAATTATATAATGGAACAGGAGAGAATTCATGGTATAAAGCAGATGTTAATAACGAGGGAACAAGCACCGTTTTTGAAACAAAATCATCACTTGAAGATCAAAAAGGAACACATCGTAAATTTGAGGGAAAAGCGGAAGGTGCAGCGGGCAAAGTTGCAACATTAATGGTTTATAAAGGACAAAATACGGATCCTATTGCTAGTCAAATTGAATATATAGGTCAGGTTACAATAGATGAAGATGGAAGTTATAAATTTGACTATGTAACAAAGGAAGAACCATCGGTAAAAACAGGTGATTTTGTTATAACCTTAGGAATTGAAGGCTCAACTAATTATCAGATAGTTGGAAAAATTGAAGCACCAAAACAAGTATATACGGTTGACTTTGTTGATAATGATGGAAATAGTATTGGTGAGCAAAAGAAGGTTGTTGATGGTGGAACTGTAGATGCACCGGAAGTTCCTGAAAAAGAAGGAATGGATTTTGTAGGTTGGGACACTGGCTTAAAGAATATACGAGAGAACATGGTTATTACAGCACAATATAAAAAGAAGAAATGTACTGTAATATTTGTTGATTGGGATAAAACATCCATTGAAATAAAGGAATTTAATTATGGGGATATATTGTCAATTGATAATATACCTGAAAAAGCCGGACAGATATTTGATAAATGGGTTGATGAAGAAAAACAGGAAGTTAAAGAGGTTAAATCCAATATGATAGTTCAAGCTTCATATAAGGATACGAAATACACCGTTAAGTTTTTGGATTGGAATGGAGACATAATAAGTGAACAAGAAATAAGTTACGGTGGAGAGGCAAAATTGCCAGAAAATCCAGAAGCACCAAATGATATATCTGTATTTGAATGTTGGAATAGATATGAAGAAGCTATGTATGTTACACAGGATGTAGCATTGTCACCTGTTGCAAAATATATAAAAAATACAGATAAACCAATTTTTACAAAGCAATCTGGAAATTATGAAGGAGAACAAAAAGTTGGTATATATTCCTTAAGTTCTAATACTGATATATATTATACAGTTTTAAGTGGTGAATGGGCAGAAGTCGCATGCCTAAATGAAGGTAGTTTTAAAAAATACGATGAACCGATAAGCGTATCACAAACGTCAACTATATTAGCGTATGCAGTTGGAAGAGAAGCTAATTCGAGTGAATTAGAAAGAGTAGATATTAAAATTAACGAAGAAACAACAACAGATAGTGAACTGACATCAAAGGATACAACAACAGAAGTAGTGACGGCACAAGAAACAACAGAGAAAATAACAAATAAGGATACTACGACTGAAAAAATTACTGAAAAAGAAACAACAACTCAAAGAGAAGAATTACTACCAACAAAACCATCAGGCTTGCAAGCAATAGTTGATAAAAATAATAACTACAATATTTATTGGATTGCCGGAAACAATGTAATGTATTATCAAATCTATGTGAATGGAGAAAACGTAGGTAATACTATATCAACAAATTATAGAATTCCAGCATCGTACTTTACTAATAATGGAGAATATAAAATTGAAGTAGAAGCAGTAAACAATATTGGAGCATCTGATAGAGCTGTTGTTATATATAAAGTTGAAAACGAGGAAGTGAGTTCGGATGGTATTACAACGGGAATAAGTAATATACAGAAAGAAACAACAGAAAATTTGGCAACAATTCGTACAGAAAATGTTGAAAAATCATCAACTACAATGTCACAACAAGCTATAAGTAAAGAAAGTACAACAAGTGTTTCTATAACAACAAAAGAATCAATGAATAATGTTGTTATAGCAAAGGCATCAATCAAGAAGATTATAAACAAAGGTAAAAAGAAAATTTTTGTTAATTGGAAAGCACAGAGAGGAGTTGATGGATACCAGATACAGTATTCAACTAATAAAAAGTTTACTAAGAAATTAAAGAATAAAAATGTAAAAGGTTTCGTTAAAGAAAAGATGACAATAAAAGGATTAAAGAAAAAGAAATTATATTATGTTAGAGTCCGTGCGTATAAGAAAAATGGAAATGAAACTGTTTACGGTCCTTGGTCAAAAATTAAAAAAATAAAGATTAACAAATAACATATTATTTTATTTTGTTATGAGACAAAAATGCCAAATCTTATTGTGAGAAAAAACAGTAAGATTTGGCATTTTTTTGATTTAGTTATTCTTATTTATATGTTAAAGTTAATATTGGTATTAGTATTTACAAAGGCAGAAAATATTAAACGAACAACAGGGAGATATTATGGAAAAAACAAATGATGTAATCATAACATTGATAAATGGCGGGTTTTATGAAATCTTTTTGATTTTTGCAATGTACTATAGTTTCGTGATTTTACTTGGAATAGAGAAAAGCAAAAGAAGAATTTTTTTACCAATATTCTTTGCTAGTATGCTTACTTTTAATTTAACAATAATGTATTATACATATTTTGGAGATGACTCTGTTAATAGTAAGTGCATTATTTTGATGCTTCAGGGAATAAATACTCTGATTTATTTTTGTACATTAAAAGTGATAACAAAGAAAAAATATTTGGAAATATTTATTTCAGACATGATAGCACAGATAATATCTATTGTTATATCATTTAGCCCAATTACAATAATAGCTCATATACTTGGGAAAAAACAAAGAACTCTTATAACATTAGAATTGAGTTTAAATAATATAATTACCTTTGCAACAGTATTAGTGATAATGATTGTATTGATTGCAATAGAAAAATATGTGCTTAAAAGGTTTTTTGATGATTATTTTAAAAGTGAAATAAAACATAGAATATTTTGGTGGATTATTGTATTGATATTTACCATAAGCGGATTAACTACAACAGCTATTCAAAGTGGAAGTACTATCTTTATTGCAATGAATATTATTATGATTATAATAATGTTTTCTGTGTTATATGCAGTTTCATGGTTTATGCGTTTGCAAAAAGAAAAACAGATAAAGAAGGAAAATCAGATTTTAAGTATTGAAAATGCAGTTATGAAAGAATACTATAATACATTAAAATTTCAGATGGAAAGAACAAGAAAGTTTAGACATGATATTGAAAAGCACATGAATTTGATAAAAGACATACAAACATCTAAAAGAAGTAAGCAGGATATTTTAAAATATGTAGGACAAATTGAGGAACAATATAATAATCTTAAAACGATAGATTATTGCGGAAATCCTGTTATAAATGCAATATTTGTAAATAGAAGAGAGCAATGTGAAAATCAGGGAATTAATATTAAAATTAAAGTAGGAAATTTTGATGCCAAACAAATTTCTGAAATGGATTTAGTGGCGTTACTCTCAAATATATTTGATTTAGTAATAGAAAATAGTGAAGTTACAAATGTGAAAAATTTAGATTTTAAATGCTCTAAAGAAAAAAATAATTTCTTAATCTGCATTAAATTTGATGGTAATTTTAATAAAAATAAAGATAAGATGAAAATTAGTGTAATAAAAGAAATTACAGAGAAATACCAGGGAGTATTTGATGATAAATATTTGAATGGAGCAAATGAGATTACGGTTATTATTTAAAGAAAGATTGTATTTTGAAAATAAAATATAATACAAATGAAAAGGTAGATTAATGTATAGCGGAAAAGAATTAGTTATAAATATGATAAATGCAGCAGTTTTAGAATTGCTGGTAAGTATTGCAACATATTATGCAATTAAAATATTACTTGGGGTACAAAAAGATAAAAGATTAAAATTGTTTTGCATTATTTTAATGAAATTATTTTTTCTTAATTTGACAATTGTGTTTTATAAATATACACACATACTTACGCAAGATGAGACTAATACAATAACTATTATTAATGGAATATACATATTGATATTTTTTGCCCTATTAAAATTACTCACAGGTAAACCATATTTAAAAATTATGTTAGCAAATTTTATTGTCGAGACATTTGGAATTGCATTTATAGTTATGCCTACGGTTGTGATAACCGGTGGAAAGAATGATATGCTACCTTATTTTGTAAAAACAAATATGGATAGTAAAAACATTATAATAGCAATTGTCGCATTATTAATATCTATATTTGAAATTTTTATAATGACAACAATTATAAAGAAATGCTTTGGAAACTTTTATGAAAAGAGAATAAAGTATCCTATTATATGGTGGATGCTATTGATTGTTTTTGATATGTATGCGTTTTTTGTTAATTCTGCGAAATCTTTTGTGACTAAAGAAATCATGTTTGTTATTGTTTTATATGTTTTTAGAATTTGCACAGCTATTTTAATTATGTATAGTGTATCTTGGATAATCCGCAAGAAAAATGAAAAAAGAATAGCACAGGAAAATAAAATTTTAAATATAGAAAATACAGTAATGAAGGAATATTATCGGACACTTAAATATCAGATGGAAAATACCGAAAAGATTAAACGTGATATTGAGATTAAAATGAAAGAAATCAGAACGTTATTAAGCCAAAATAATGAAATTGATTCTTTTGAAAAAGGCATTTGCGAAATGCCAATGATTAGCGATAATAATTTGTATAATTATTGTAATAACATATTGATTAATTCAGTTATTGAAAATAAAGTAAGACAATGCGGGCAAAATGAAATTAATATAAAAATTGAAGCTGATGTAAATGAACAGATTTTAGTAAGTGAAATTGATTTAATAGCAATAATAGCAAACCTATTTGACAATGCGATAGAAGAAAGTAAAAAATTAAAACAAGGGGAAATTGAATTTTATTGTAAATGTAATATGGAAGTGCTTGAAATTAAAATTAATAATAAAACTTTAAAACAAAGTCCGATTACAATTGGTGATACAACTAAGAAAAACAAGCAGGAACATGGAATGGGACAGGCTATTATATATGATATTGTTAAGAAGTACAACGGAAAAATTAAGGTGTATGTTATGGAAAATAGATATTATACAGAGATGGTAATATAAGTTCACAAAATCTTCACAAAAAAATTAGCACTCACCTCTTGACAGTGCTAATAAAACGAGTTATAACGTAGTCAGAACAAAGGAAGAGAGTTAAAAGATAAGGATTTAAAGATTAATGAATGATAATTCAGGTAATTGTTTTTAGTGAATGATGATTCAGCAATCAGTAAAAATCCAAGTGTTTAACCAAAACCTTAGTTTACAATATAAAAACTACACCTCGGATTTCTCCGATAGTGCAAATATAATTTTTATATCTGATTTGAAAGGAGATATGACTTATGATGATGCCTAGTATTTTTGGAGAAAACTTATTTGATGATTTTATGAATGATTTTACAGATGATTTTGCATTCCCGGCATTTGCTGATGCAGGAAAAGAATTGTATGGTAAACATGCAAAGAATTTGATGAAAACAGATGTAAAAGATACTGAAAACGGATATGAGGTAGATATAGACCTTCCGGGATTTAAAAAGGACGAAATCCAGATGAAACTGGAAGATGGTATGTTAACAATCAGCGCCGCTAAAGGTCTTGATAAGGATGAGAAAGATAAGAAGGGTAAATATGTAAGACGTGAACGTTATGCAGGAAGTTTGAGCAGAAGCTTTTATGTAGGTGATAATGTAACAGTCGAAGATATACACCCTAAATATGAAAATGGTATTTTATCATTCAATGTTCCAAAAGAACAGGAGAAGATAGAACCAAAAAGTAAATACATTGCTATTGAAGGATAAAATAGCATAAGATGAATCATCAGAAGATGAATCATCAGAAGATGATTTGAATAAAACTCCCTTTGCCGATGCGTGAAGGGAGTTTTTATATGCCATAAATTAGTTATACGTAGAGTGAAAATATTAAATTTTCAAATAGTAGCTTTCAATGGAAATATCCATTATGGTATAGCAAAAATATTAATGCAAAAGGCGATTATTTTGCAATGAACAGTAAAAATATGAAAATAAATGATTTCAATTTAATAGAAGAGTATGTAAGATAATATAGTTTATATCGAATAATATGGAAGAAATTAGGATAAACATTTAGAAGCGTAATTATTTAAATACGCATAGTATATATGCTGTCTTTTATGTATAATAGATATATTGACGAAGATGTAAAACTTAAGGAATACAAAAATTGTTCCGTTTTGATAACTGTTTTTAATAATAGTCATGAATAAAAATAAATATATTATAAAAAGAGGAAAAAAGAATGAATCACTATGTGTTAGAAGTATGCGTGGATTCTGTAGAATCAGCTATTGCGGCAACTAATGGAGGGGCAACCAGAATTGAATTATGTTCAAATATTATTATAGGAGGAACAACGCCTGATTTAGAGTTATTTAAAATAATAAGAAATAAAATTCAAATTCCAATAAATGTTATGATAAGACCAAGATTTGGAGATTTTTGCTATACAGAATCGGAATTTGAGATAATGTGCAGACAAAGTGAAAAATTTGCAAGAGAAGGAGCAAATGCCATTGTTATAGGTTGTCTTAATCCTGATGGAAGTTTGAATGAGGCATATATGAAGGAAATTATGAATATGGCAACAGGATGCAGAGTTACTCTTCATAGAGCATATGATATGTGCAAAAATCCATTTGAAGCATTTGAGACCGCTAGAAAATTAGGCGTAGATACAATATTGACTTCAGGACAAAAAAATAGTTGTATTGAAGGTGCAAAGTTAATTAAAAAACTAGTTGAAAGATCAAGTGGTATAGAGATTTTAGTTGGTGCAGGTGTAAATTCAGATAATATTATGGAAATAGCTAAAATAACCGGGGCAAAAAGCTTTCATATGACAGGTAAGGTTGTAGAAAACAGCAAAATGGAATATCGAAATGATGATGTTAATATGGGAATTTCCGGGTTAAGTGAATATGAAATTTATAGAACAGACGAAAAAAATATAAGAAAAACAGCTGAAATGTTAAAATTATTAAAATAATGCTTAATATAATTATACAAATAATTTGCACATAGTTTAAATAATTAAATTGTAGAAAAATAATAAATTTATTGTTGCATGATTTAACAATAAGTGATAAAACAGAATTTGTAAAAAGTAATAGTTAGTTGCGTAGAAAGGGATACATTGCAATAAAGTGTCTTGATTACAGAGAACCGAGGTAGCTGAGAATCGGAAGAAAAGAATTGTTGTAACATCACCCTGGAGCATCTCTCCCAAAACTTTTTATAGTGAGTAGGCAGAGACGTAGTCTTCACGTTACAGAAGAAGCTGTTGGATGTGACAGTGATAAGTGGTTTTAATTAGTGATAATTATTTCAAACAAAGTGGTACCACGAAATTGATATTTTCGCCTTTGTTGTCGTAAGACAATGAAGGCTTTTTCTTTTGTAATAAAAGAATAAACTAGCTAAATAATAACAAAAGAGAGGTAATACAAATGAATGGAATCTTAATGATGGTAATTGCGATTGTAGTACTTGGAGGAGCGTATCTTCTTTATGGTCGTTACCTTCAAAACAAATGGGGCATTGACCCTAATGCAAAAACTCCGGCATATGAATTACAGGATGGAGTTGATTATGTACCGGCGGATACAAATGTGGTATTTGGACATCAGTTTGCATCAATAGCAGGTGCGGGTCCTATTAATGGACCTATTCAGGCAGCAGTTTTTGGTTGGCTTCCTGTTTTATTATGGTTGCTTGTAGGTGGTGTGTTCTTCGGAGCTGTTCAGGATTTTGCATCAATGTATGCATCAGTTAAAAACAAAGGTCGTACAATTGGTTACATAATTGAAGAATATATTGGAAAATTAGGAAAGAAATTATTTTTACTTTTCTGTTGGTTATTCTGTATTTTAGTAGTTGCAGCATTTGCAGATGTTGTAGCTGGAACATTTAACGGATTTACAGTACCTGAAGTTGCAGGACAGGCAGTAGAAAAAATCTCAGCAAACGGTGCAGTAGCAATGACTTCAATTTTATTTATTTTTGAAGCAGTAGCACTTGGAATGATTTTAAAATATGCAAAATTAAATAAATGGGTAAATACAGTAATAGCAATTGCAATGTTAGTAGTAGCAGTAGTAATTGGTTTAAACTTCCCTGTTTATTTAACAAGAGAAACATGGCATCTTTTTATATTCGCTTATATATTTATTGCCAGTGTAGTTCCTGTATGGGCATTATTGCAGCCTAGAGATTATTTAAACAGTTATTTATTAATTTTTATGATTGTAGGTGCAGTTGTAGGTATATTTGTTTCAAATCCTTCATGTAACTTACAGGCATTTACAAGTTTCAACGTAGATGGACAGTATATGTTCCCAATTTTATTTGTAACAATAGCATGTGGTGCCGTATCAGGTTTCCATTCACTTGTTTCATCAGGAACAGCTTCAAAGCAAATTAAAAATGAAAAGAATATGTTACCTGTATCATTTGGTGCAATGCTTATGGAAAGTATGCTTGGTGTAATCGCATTAATCGCAGTTGCTTCATTTGCAAAAGGAGAAGCAGCAGCACAGGGCTTAACAACACAGCCACAGATTTTTGCAGGTGCAATTGCAAACTTCTTATCAGCAGTTGGTTTACCACATAATTTAGTATTTACATTAATTAACCTTGCTGTTTCAGCTTTTGCTTTAACATCACTTGACTCAGTTGCAAGAATTGGTCGTCTTTCATTCCAGGAATTCTTCTTAGATGAAGGAGTAACTGATGATAATATGACACCATTCCAGAAGGTAGTAACAAATAAGTATTTTGCTACAGTTATTACATTAGTTCTTGCATTCTTACTTGCAAAAGTTGGTTATGCAGAAATTTGGCCATTATTTGGTTCAGCAAACCAGTTGTTATCAGTACTTGCTTTAGTAGCTTGTGCAGTATTCTTAAAGAAAACAAAACGTCAGGGTTGGATGTTATGGGTACCAATGTTCTTTATGATGGCAGTTACATTTACAGCCCTTGGAATGACAATTTACAAATTAAGTGGAGCATTTGCTACAACAGGATTATCACTTGGAAATACATTACAGTTAATCTTTGCAGTATTACTTTTAATCCTTGGTGTAATTGTTGCCGTACAGGGTGTAAAGAAGTTATTTGAAAAGAATGAAGAAAAAGAAGTTGCATAAAATGAGATGTAAGTAAGTTATAAAGACTGTCGTATTAAAATGATAGAATGATATGCTACCCTCATATAGGACAATAAAATATAAAAGTCCTATATGGGGGTATTTTTATGTCCAGAAAAAGCAAAATAGATCCAATAGTAAAAGTAAAAATAGTTGAGCAATATTTTGATGGAGAGATTGGACTGAGTCAGGCAAGTAAAAAACTTGGAGTTGCCTCCCAAAGTATTAGAAAATGTATTTCTATATACCAATGCAATGGACCAGCAGGTTTACTTAATCAGCCCAAAAACAAGAGTTACTCAAAAACACTAAAAATATCTGCGGTAAATGATTATCTTAATGGAGCAGGTTCTCTTGATGATATTTGCTCAAAATATGGAATCCGTTCACATACACAACTTTTAAAGTGGATTAAGGTGTATAATTCTGGTGGAATATTAAAAACATCCACTGGAGGTGCTTGCATGAAAAAAGCAAAATCAACGACTCTTGATGAGCGATTAAAAATAGTTATGGAATGCCTGACAAATGATAAGAATTATGGAGCAATGGCTTTGAAATATCAATGTTCTTGTCAATAAGTTCGTAACTGGGTAAAACGGTACGAAAAAATGGAAAGTAAAGGTCTGGAAGACCGCCGTGGTAGACGAGTCGGATCATTACCAAGTCGTACACCTGAGGAAGAATTACGTGATAGAATCGCTGAACTCGAAAGAAAAAATCTTGATTTACAAATGGAAAATAATCTGTTAAAAAAAGTCAGAGAACTGGAAAGGAGGGACCGTTATCTTTAGTTCACCGTTTAGCTGCATATAAGGCAATCAAAGAATTATCCTCTGACAAGAGATATCCTATAGATAAACTTTGTAAGTATCTTAATATTACACGCTCTGCATACTATAACTGGCTAAAGCATCCGGAAAGCAATAATGAATTGCAGAATGAAACGTTATCTGTTGAAATTCAAAAGATACATAAAGAACATCCGGATATGGGATATCGTAGAATCCGAGATGAATTAGATGGACACAAAGGAATTCATGTGAATGATAAACGAGTTCTCCGCATCTGTAGAAAATATGATATAAAGTCAAATATTAAATGGAAACCCAAAAGCTGTACCAGAGGAGACCGGAATCCCGATCACATTGCAAAAAACTATTTGCATCGAGATTTTCATGCGGATAAGCCGAACGAGAAATGGCTCACTGATGTGTCCGAGTTTAAATATTACATTGGAAATGAAGTCCACAAGATATATTTGAGTGCCATTTTAGATTTATACGATCGAAGAATTGTAACTTTTAAAATAAGTGACCATAATGATAATCCATTAGTTATGGATACTTTTGATGAAGCAGTTCGCTTGGAACCTGATGCACATCCACTCTTCCACTCTGATCGTGGATTTCAATATACAAGTGCGCAGTTCCGTACCAGATTAAAGAAACATCATATGAAACAAAGCATGTCAAGAGTCGCCCATTGTATTGATAATGGACCGATGGAAGGATTTTGGGGGATTCTAAAGCGAGAGATGTATTACTGCCAACATTTCAATGATAGAACTGCCTTAATTGCAGCTATAACCGATTACATTAATTACTACAATAACCAACGATTACAAAGAAAGTTAAATGTGATGACACCAATGGAATATCATAATCAATATATAAAAGTAGCTTAAAAATATCGCCAGCCGTAAATCGGCTGACGATACAAAAATTTATTATTTTTTATTGTCCTATTGACAGGTAGCACACCATTTCTTTTAATTTCTTGCCAATAGAATCGAAATCAATATCCTTCATGAAATCACCTCATATTATATGATATATAATTGTAATATTTTTATAGCTGTAGTATAATAATCCAAAACTATAAAAAAGTTTAGCCACAGAGTAAAAACAAGCAGAAAGGAGAGAAGATAGGGGTTATAGAAGCAATTATTTTGATAAAAATGATGCATATGATAACAACAATGGTTGGTATAAATGTATTAAGTGTGGACGTAGTTTCAGAAAAGGTGATATGGATATTGACCACATTATTCCACAGAAATATGGTGGAAGAGATTCCGTATTAAATTTACAATGTATTTGTAAGCATTGTAATCGTTCTAAGCAAGCTAGTTTAAGAGATACCCCAAAAGATTTGTTTGGAGCAACTAAAAGGAAAGTAAAAAGTTATTATAATAATTAAAACGTTTTTATAAAATTTGAATATCATATAAAAATACAGACCATTTAAAGAAAAAATGAATATTCATATAATTAAAAGGCAGTATAGCGAGATTATTTCCGTAAGGGAAAAGAAAGGAAGTATTATGAAAGAATTTTTTAGTATGGGAAAAACTATGAAAAAATTAATTTCTGTTGTAATGTCTCTGGCATTGTTGCTTACTTCAGCAGGAGTAATTTTTTCAGGTAGTGATGTAAAGGGAGCAGCGGCAGAAGTTGTTTCATCAATGGATTATTATTCAACAAATGCTGGACCAACAATTACACATTCAGGAGTTGGTACAGTCAGCTATGGATTTGTAATGCCAAAGTTTAACGGAAAAGCCAGTAGTGAACTTTCCATTGCAGATGTGGAAAAAGACATTCAGGTTTATGTTAAACAGGAAAACGGAACAAATGGTGAATGGAAGAAAATTGAAGATGTAAGTTACTTCAAGTGGAATGACACTTGGGCATGGGAATATCAGTCATGGGGTGGCTGGATTTGCTGGATGAAACTTACAGAAACAACATATTTCCGTTTCCATGGAAAAACAAATAACATAAATCTTGATTACAAATTGGAACTTAACAAACTTTCAAAGTATAAGCTTACAAGTATTTCTACAACAGAAACAAATATTCAGGCAGATACAACAGGTGGTTCAGCTACACATTGGGGAGCATGGACATTTAATGGAGACAAGAGTATCAAGTATGAACAGATTCAGGATGATGTTAACATTACAGTAGACAACAATGACGGAAAAGGATTTGTTCAGTTTTTAGGCAATGCAGCATCAGGATTTCTGTGGGATCAGAACTTTGGATATTACTCAGATGGTGATGGTGGATATTGGTTTACAAATATCAGTTGGTCATTTACATTAAGATTTGCATCAAAGTCAAATCCAAATGTACATCAGGATGTAAAAGTTACATATACAAAGCCAACCAGATCAAATTACAAAATCACAGCATATAATGGCACATCATACGATGCAAGCACAAGTGGTACAGCATCAGTTGGTATTCCACTTCCAAAAATTGGTGGAACAGAAGCTATAAAAGATGATTTGGATTTATTTAAATACGAAGTTAAGGTAGATGGAAAGTGGATTCCACTTACAGATGTTGCAGCCTGTGGATGGGTATATGAAGGAAGTGGTTACAACAAATATTCACTAAGCAGTCAGTGGGGTTATTTTGTTGATCATGTTTATGGACTTTGGCTCCAGCCTGTAAGACAGGATACAGAAATAAAAGTCACATATCCTATTGATGGTAAAAAAGGTGGAGATGCAAGTAATAACTATGTATTGTATACAATTAAAGGAAATACATCTTATAAGCCAACACTTCCATCAGATATGTCAGATATTAAAGTAAATGACAATTCAAATGCATATACACCGGCAGGTTGGAAGATGATTTTCAATGATGAATTTGATGGTGCATCTCTTGACACAAGCAAGTGGTCATATGATGAAGGATTCTTACTTAAAGAAGACGATATTAACACAGCCGGTTGGGGAAATCAGGAACTTGAATACTACACAAGAGACAATGTATCAGTAAAAGATGGTGCATTAAATATTCTTATGAAAAAGCAGTCAAAGGTATTTACAGAAAAAGGTGATCCATCTAAGAAAGCAACTGCTCAGTATTCATCAGGAAAGATTACAACAAAAGATAAATTCTCAGTGAAATACGGACGAGTTGATTTCAGAGCAAAAATGCCTACAGGTACAGGCATATGGCCTGCTATGTGGATGCTTCCAAATGACTCACGTTATGGTTCATGGCCATTATCAGGTGAAATAGATGTATTTGAAGGACGTGGAAGAACACCAAATATGGTATTTGGTACATTACATTATGGTGCACAGTGGCCAAATAATATTAATACATCAGATGCATTTAACATAACACGAGACGGTAATAAAAAGACAGGCATTGACGACTGGCATGTATACAGTGTTCAGTGGGATGCTGAAAATATTAAGATTTACTGTGATGGCAAATGCTATTTCAAATGTACATATGGTGAGTGGTATTCAGGCTCAGACAGAGGAAATGCATATGCACCGTTTGACCAGAGATTTTACCTTATTTTAAATCTTGCAGCAGGTGGAACATTTGACAGTGGTTATGTACCTGACAGCAGTTTTACATCAGGAACAATGTTAGTTGATTATGTTCGTGTTTACCAGCGTATGGTTAAGGCAGGAGAAGACGAGAAGGCAGACAATAATGCAGGAGTTTCTACAAATGGAGCAAAGGATGGTCTTTATGGAGATTATAAGATTGGGAAAGGTGTAACGCCGGTTACTCCAGAAACAACAAATCCAAGTGAAACAAAACCTGAGGGAACAAAAAATCCAAGTGAAACAAAACATGAGGGAACAACAGCTTCAGGTGAAACAAAACCTGAAGGAACAACAGCCTCTCCAACAACAAAGAAAACACAGAAAAAGACTCCAAACAAAGCATTAAAAACAACAGTTGTAAAGAAAGCAACAAAGAAGAAAAATGCAAAGAAAATCAGGCTTTCATTTAGAAAAGTTAAAGGTGCTAAAAGATATCAGGTACAGGTTTCTGAGAATAAAAAGTTTACATCAGTTATTGTAACAAAGACAGTAAAGAAATATAAAAAAGTAACAATTTCTAAAAAAGCATTTGAAAAGAGAAAGGAACTTTTTGTACGAGTTAGAGCCGTTGGCTGCAAGAAGTGGTCAAAACCTAAAAAAGTTAGAATTTTAAAGAAATAATAATTAAAAAATAAAGTAGACCGTTATATTATAAAAATTTCATTATAATGATGAAGTTTTATGTATAACGGTCTATTGCTATTTTGCCCGTAAACAATTAAAATAAAAGCAATATTTTGAGAAAACCAGGAGGGTATTATGAATCAGAAAAAGTTAGGTTTTGGCTTGATGAGATTACCACTTAAAAACTAAAATGAAGCAGACAATATTTTCAATGAGCAGTTACGTAAAACAGGTGTAGAATATTTCGACTATTATCTGTTACATGATGTAGGATATGATCATTATAAAAAATATTCAGAACTTGGTTGCTTTGAATGGCTGGTAGAAAAGAAAAAAGCAGAAAAGAGTGTAGATACATTAAAGGAAGAAGGTAAAGATTGAGCCAATGATTGATGGCTATACAGGATTCCTAATTCTGGATAAAAATGGTAAGCCCTTAGTAGCATTACATTGGGAAAAGTATTTTAATCGCATATGTGAAAAATATAATAAAGTCTATAGAGTTCAAATGCCTAATGTGACACCTCATGTATGTAGACATAGATTTTGTAGCAGGATGGCAGCAGCTAGAATGAATCCAAAAACATTGCAGTATATAATGGGACACTCTGATATCTCAGTTACATTAGATACATACACACATTTGGGTTTTGATGAAGCTGCTGATGAAATGAAAAGAGTTGCTGGAAATAACCTTTGAGGTAAAAGAAAGAGGTTTACTTCAATTTTTACTTCATTTAAATATTATAAAATGCTGAGTTATACAAGTTTTTGCAAAGAAAAAATATATAATATATTTCTTATAAAGCCTGTATTAATCGGCATATGAGAACATTTGAAAGGAAATAAGAAATTATGACAAAAATCCTATTCATCTGCCACGGCAGTGTTTAATGGATGCTGTGAAAGCCTAGGCTTTAAAGGATTTTTTGATGATTGACGAATAATTTACACCTTATTTATACCTTTGGAAGACCGGATCGGAATAATAGAGAAATAAAGAAATAGATAAATATAACAGGAAGCAATTTTGTCATATTGGAAATAATTAAAATTTGCTGAACCGTGTTGATTTTATTGATTGAGTATAATAAAAGTAAGAACAGAAACTTCCATGTTTGAAGCGGTTACCAGAATTGACAAAGAAATGCAAGTTAGCCAATCCGGTAGTCCAGTATATTTTTTCATTGTCACCCGACGTTTTTACAAAACATATACTTATTCCGCTTGATGCGTCATTCTTGTTCTGAAAACAGGAACAGAATCCTTACAGCGACTGTAAGTGTTATTTATTGTGCTTCTGTGCTATCATTTACCCAGAAATGGATAGGAGGTATTCACATGAAACCCATTTTGAATATTGAAAATTTAACAAAAATCTATGGCAATGTGCCAAGTCAAACAAAGGCACTGAATGGGATCACCTTCCAGGTGATGCCGGGAGAGTTTCTCGGCATTATGGGAAGCAGTGGTTCCGGTAAATCCACGCTTCTCAACTGTATTGCAACTGTGATTCAGCCCACCGGTGGGAGCATTCAGGTGGAAGGCGATACTCTGCAATCCCTCAAGGGAAAGGCTCTTGCAGAGTACCGTGGCAAAAAAGTTGGTTATCTATTCCAGAACTTTGAATTGCTGGACAACCTGACTGGCAGGGAAAACATCCTGCTCCCGACTTCCTTGCATGGGGTATCCGAAGCAGAAAGCAGCCAGCGGCTGAAGCAGTTGGCTGACTATCTGGAAATCACTGATGTTCTGGATAAGTTTCCGTCCAAGATGTCCGGCGGCCAGCGTCAGCGTGTTGCGGCAGCAAGGGCTCTGATCTTACATCCCCAAATGATCCTTGCCGATGAACCGACGGGTGCGCTGGATTCTAAGAACGCAAGAAGTCTTATGGAGAAGCTGTCCGGCCTGAATCGTGACGAACAAGCTACGATCCTGATGGTAACCCATGATTCCAATGCCGCCAGCTTCTGTAAGCGCATCCTGTTCATCCAGGATGGCGTGATCTTTCATGAGCTTCGGCGTGGAGACGAAAGCCAGCAGGAGTTCTACGGGCGCATCCTGAAGGTGATGGCGCAACTGGGAGGGGGCAGCGCAAATGTTCTCTAATCTCATTCTTCGGAACAGCCGCCGCAGCCGAAAGGAAAACGGTCTGTTTTTCAGCTCCCTGGTGATTTCTATTGTTGCCTTTTACATGATTCTTTCCATCTCCACTCAAGATGTGATGCTCTTTTTGCAGAAAATGGAGAGTGACGCAGTTGACAAACTCCTGCTTCTGATTCCTGCGTTTTATGGGATGACCCTCGGTATTCTGTTCTTTTTGATCTATTTTGCCTGCAAGTATCAGTTCGAGCGCAGACGGCATGAGTTTGGTGTTTATCTAATGTTGGGGATGCGTAGAAGTAAACTGTTTGGTATGCTTCTGGCGGAAGATTTCCTGACCAGTATTCTTGCCATGCTCATAGGCTTACCTGTGGCTGTGGTGCTTTCAGAAATTGTCAGTCTTGTCACCGCCAAGCTGGTAGGCATGGGGATCATCGGTCATCAGTTTTCTTTATCCTGGTCTGCGATTGAATGGACGCTGGCAGGATTTCTGGCAATTAAGCTGACGGCACTTCTGATTTTGAGTGGACGAATCAGCCGCCAGGAGATCGGTACTTTGCTATCCCAGCCAACGAACCGCCCCAAAAAGCAAATGCCATCTGTTATCTATGGACTGGCTGCTATATGCGGAAGTGTGATGTTGGCAGTGGCTTACTACATGGCGATTCAGGGAATTGCATGGACAAAGGTAAGTATGATGGGACTGACTTTGCTGTTGGGCATAGTTGGTACGATGCTGCTTTTCTATGGGATGCGTGCGCTGATTGCTTTGATTGTTAAGAAAGGAAAAGGAAATAAGCAGCTTCATGTATTTACCTTCCGGCAGATTCAGGAGAATGTCATTCATCAGTCAAACTCCATGGCCATCAGCTCCCTGCTGATTCTGGCGGCGCTGTGTTGTTTTGGTGCGGGCGTAGGAATTGCAGGAACGAATAACCTGTCTTCTGGCCATGTAATCGACTATACTTTTGAAGATCATACTGCAGAAGATTCATCGCAGGTTCTTCCGAATATAAAGGCAGTCCTGAAAGAAAACAGTTTGGAAAATCAATTTTCAGAGCTTTTTGAAATGAGGGTTGGGCGTATTCGCACCACAGAAGATTATGATAATGCCTACAGCATGGACGCTGTTATGGACTCTCTTCGGAGCCTGCCCCAGTCGGAAGACCGGGATGTCCTTCTGAACAATCTTGGTTATGCCACATACCCATATTTGATTTGTTTATCGGACTATAATCGTTTGTTGGAATTGTCCGGCAATCCGGCTCTCCAATTAGGCGAAAAGGAGGCCACTGTCTATATTGATACAGAGTTTACTACGGCAAGCCGTACCGCAATGCTGAACCAAGTATTGGCCGGGCAGCCCAAGGTGGAACTGGATGGTAGTCCGATTCATCTTACAGGAGAGGTTCAGTCTGTGAATTTGGTCACGGACCGTTCTATAACCTTGTCCTTTGCATTGATTCTTCCGGATGAAGCATTCCTATATTATAGTCAGGGAATGTATGATACCTATGTCAATGCGGTGCTCAGTGAGCAAGCTCTGAATGGAAATAGCCTTATGACTGCATATTTGGATTTGAACGAGAAGCTGGACGAAATTGACATTGAATATGAAAGCTATCTTCAGAATATGGGTCGTCAGCTTTTCTACACCATAGCATCCAGTTATATTACCCTCTATCTTGCGATTGTTTTCCTGGTAGTTGCCAACACCATCGTGGGTGTTCAGTTCCTGATGAGTCAGCAGAAAACCGGGCGCAGATACCAGACTCTGATCCGCCTGGGAGCTACTTACGAAACCCTTTGCCAGTCTGCTGGAAAGCAAATTACCTGGTTTATGGGACTTCCTGTATTGGTTGCGGCTGTCAGCAGTTTGTTTGGAGTCAGGGCGTTATTTACAGGGATACTCTCGTCCCGAACCCGTGGGACAGTGGCTGAAATGATGTTTGTATCTGCTGCTATGATTTTGCTGCTTTGCGTGATAGAATATATTTATATGAGAGTGGTCAAGCGCTCCAGCGATCGGTATTTGCTGACACTGATGCAGCCACAGAGAGAAGAATAATTTGGAAGGAGGTGCTGTCGTGAAAAGAATTGCTGTTGTGGAAGATGAAGTCTATATGCGGGAAGAACTCTGCAATATGCTCCAAAAGGACGGGTATCTTGCGGAGGCAATCACCGAGTTTGAAGATGCCGCTCGGCTCCTGGCAGCCCTCCGTCCTGACCTTGTGATCTTAGACCTGAATTTGCCGGAGATCAGTGGCTTTCAAATCTGCCAGGAACTAAAGAATAAAACCGCTATCCCCGTCCTGGTACTAACTTCCAGAGATCAGGTAAAGGATGAACTGCAAGCGTTCCACTTGGGTGCCGATGAATATTTGACGAAGCCGTGCAGAAAAGATCGACTTCTTGCCAGGGTATCCAATATTCTCAAAAGGTATGAAGGCCGTACCAATCTCATAGAGGGACCAGATTTCCTGTTAGACCAGCAGACCTACACGCTTTATATTCATAATACCTCTGTCGTGCTTCCAAAAAATCAGGGAAAACTGTTGGTTGCTCTTTTGTCCGGCGGCGATGCTCTGGTCACGACGGAGCAACTTTGCATAGCACTATGGGGAACCACGGAATACATAGACGAAAATGCCTTGCAGGTTAATCTGACCAGGCTGAAAAAGACGATGTCCGGTCTTGAGATGAAGCAGCGAATCGTTGCGGTTCGTGGGATGGGCTATCGTCTGGAAACGGGGGTGGCTCCATGAAGCAGCTTTGGCGCATAACAGAGCGATACTACCCCTGGCTATTGTTGCTGTTGGGCGTGGATTGCTTTTGTGCTATCATTCTTTGGATTTCTGACATTCAGGCATTTCAAACCTTGATTGGGTTAGTAGTTCTGACAAGCCTCCTTTTGTTTTCAGTGATTCTGTTTGTACTAAACAAGCGGGAGACTACCCGCCGAGAGCTGTTCCGGGATTTCCTCAGTGATCCTACCATCTGCAACGAGGAACGGCTGCTCAGTGCCATCAGCCGGGAAGAAGGAGAATCTATCCGGCTTCTGGCATCAGTTTTACAGGAACACAAAACTGAGAGTAACAGTATGGCAGATGCCCTACAGGACTATGAAGAATATGTGGAGGGCTGGGCACATGAAGCGAAAACGCCCCTATCGTTGTTGACCATGCTCCTGGATAATCGGAGCGACGAAATATCTCCTCCCCTGCAAGCAAAACTGGATTATGTCCGCAGTCAGCTTCAGGAGGATGTCACTCAGATGTTATACTATGCCCGGTTAAAGAGCAGTACAAAGGATTATCAGTTTAAGGATATCAATTTGAATGACTGCTTGGGGGAAGTTCTGGAGGACTATGCCCCACTTCTGGAAGAAAAGCAGTTTGTAATTATCAATAAACTGCAATCTGAAACAGTCTATACAGACCGTAGAGGGCTTCAGTTTATGTTGGGACAGATCGTGAGCAATGCCATAAAATATAGCAGCGATAGTCCCATGCTAACAATCTCTATGATACATTCGGAGATCGCAGATGTCCTTTCAGTTGAGGATAATGGCATCGGTGTAAAAAAATATGATCTGCCGTATATTTTTCAAAAGGGCTTTACCGGGGATTCTACTGACAGCAGAAAGAAAGCTACCGGTATAGGGCTTTACCTGGTTAAGAAGATGGCTGACGATCTAAACCTTCGTCTGGAAGCTGCTTCCCCGTGGGAAAAGGGCTTTAAGATAGTCATCTTCTTTCCAAAATTGAAATCCAACGGAGGAAAATAATATAAGCAAAAAACGGGGCTGTAAAATAAGTCTCTGCTAAAGAAACGCTAGTTCCGACAAATGCTGGTTCTGGCGTTTCTTTACATTAATATATGTTTTTTGAAAATCGTCACTGTTTTATGTAAAAAGGGTACACTTAATAAGCTTGGATAGATTTCTTCTGTACGTCCATATTTTTTATATCTTACATGTTGTTTTCGTTTGAAAAGAAATTTACGTCCATTAGGGCATATAGGATTTCCGTTCTCATCTCTTATATAGTTTACAGCACGATAAGGATTCGTGTGATGTTTTTTATCTGCCGTTTCTTTTTTGTACATGGTAAATATCATTAAATTTTTCCATTAAAGGTACAAAGCATTCCATGCCTTGTCTTCCATAAAATCAATTCTACGTTAAAAACATACCGTCTAGACAGCTATTTTTTAAGCTATCAATAATATATAGGCTCAAATGGTGAAAGTGCCCATTTGGGCCTATTATTGTATGAATTCATACGTTACAACCAGAGCAAGATCCACCCGTGTATTACAGTATTGTCATTTTGACAATATTGTATTACTTACGAGTGGCAGACTTGATGGGGATTACGTCCCCATACCCACGTGAAAATATAATTGCTGGCAATTACATTTTAGCAGATATGCAGGCATATCTGAATAAGCGTCATAGACAACAAAATAAGGAAATTTTGATAAGGCATTCATCTGGAATAGGTGAGTGTTTTTTTGTTTTCAAATATTCAATTAATCAAAAAAATTAAAAAAATTTCATTAGGGGGCTGTAAAAATGCCTCTCAGCGTTTCGTTTTATGTAAGGGTATTTTGGACAGGAAAAATTTAAAAAATTTTTATCAAGAACCTGTATTTATGCCCTTCATCTTTTGAATATGTGTAAGGACATTTTTGAGCCGGTATAAAAATGATTTTTACAACAATTAGAAACAGAAACGAGGCGAGAAAAGAATGAAATATGAATACATGAAGGAGTCAGAGCAGATGCTTCAGTACTTCCAGTTTCCGAAGTTTTTGCTCAAACTGCGCATTTCCCAAACTGCAAAATTTCTTTATATGATTTTGTATGACCGGGCACGGATATCGAGAAAGAATAGCTGGATAGACAAGTATGGAAATGTTTATCTGATTTTTCCGATAGAGGAATTGTCTGCTCAAATCGGCAAATGTAAATCTTCTGTAAAAACAGCATTGAAGGAATTAGATGATGTGGGACTATTGGTTCGCAGATCTGGTGGTTTTTCAAAACCCAATCATTTATATGTAAAAATTCCATCTGATGAGATTGGTTTACAGCTGGTTGAGAATAAGGCGGTTGAAAAGATGGTTGCAACAGAGTCGGAAAAGCAACCTTCATCTGGTCGTAAAAATGGCTGTGCAGGAGTCGGAAATGTGGCACCTAGTAAAGTAACTGAGAAATATAAAAGAAATAAATATCATGAAGTAAATTATTGCTATGGGGAAGGAGAGAGTTTGTGATGAGAGAAGAAGATACTGTATGTGTAGGCAGTGATGGTTTGCAATACTGTAAAGTCTGTGGGGAAGCGAAAGAAGCATTTTTTCCTGAGGGTGGATTTATGGGGATGAAGAAACATTCCAGGCAATGTGCCTGTGACAGAAAAGCGTATGAAGAAGAACAAAAATATTTTAAAGACAAAGAGCACCGGGAATTAGTCAGCAGAAATACGAGCATCTGTTTTGACGAGAGCAGAATGGAAGAGTGGACATTTGAGAATGCAGATATGTCAGATACGGTAATGCATAGAGCAAAAAAATATGTTGATAACTGGGAGGAAATGAAAAGAAATCATATAGGCTGTTTGTTCTGGGGACCGGTTGGTACCGGGAAAAGTTTTATTGCGGGGTGCATTGCCAATGAACTTCTTAAGCAAGAAGTAATGGTAAAGATGACAAATTTCAATACCATTATTGATGATATATTTCCACTGGCAGACAAAACGGAATATATCAATGCATTGGCGTCTTATCAGCTTTTGATTATTGATGATCTTGGAGTGGAACGAAATTCAGAATATGCGTTAGGAATTATTTTTAGTGTCATAGACCGCAGGATCCGTTCGGGACGACCTTTGATCATCACAACGAATCTTCCGCTGAAAGAAATAAAAAGCGAGACCATGTTGGATAAAAGGCGTATCTATGACCGTATTTTAGAAATGTGTACACCCGTGTATGTTGGAGGCACAAGCAAACGAGAAGCGATTGCAAGTATGAAAATGGAGAAAGCGAAAACGCTGTTGAACACAAACAGAGGGAAGGAGGAATGCGAATGAATCATACAGAAAAAACAATACCTGTTTGGAAGAAATATTCTTTAAATGTTTCCGAAGCAGCAGAATATTACGGAATTGGAGAAAAGAGATTGAGACAAATCGCAGGTGAAAATGAAGGAGCAGATTTTATTTTGGAAGTTGGTTCGCATATCCGGTTCAAAAGAAAATTATTTGAAGATTATCTGGACACAGCCAGTACAGTTTAAGTGACAGAATAGAAGAAATGGTAATGAAAATAATGTTCATTTTATCTTAGCGAAGAGAAGGTCTTGTGGTATAATGAATAAACCGAGACGGTCTTCCAAGTTAAATGAGCATTTAATGAAGGAGACGAAATATTATGAGTGAAAAAAGGAGAGATCATAGAGGACGTATATTACACAATGGAGAAATACAGTTATCTGATGGCAGATATAGATTTAAGTATGTCGATGAGATGGGAAAGGAGCGCTGCGTATATAGCTGGCGCTTAGACCATAACGATGCAACTCCGAAAGGAAAGTGCCGGGCTTTATCGCTTCGGGAGATGGAGAAGAAAATCCAGGCAGATCATTTTGAACAGATTGCAACAAATGGCGGAAATATGACGGTACTGGAACTGGTTGAAAAATATATATCAACAAAAACCGGTGTCAGACCTACTACAGTTGCAGGATACGGAACAGTTATCAATTTATTGAAGAAAGATCCATTTGGAAAAAGAAGGATTGATACGGTTCGGATTTCGGATGCAAAATGTTGGCTGATACATCTTCAGCAGGTAGAAAAGAAAAGCTATAGTTCCATCCATTCAATCCGAGGAGTTCTTCGTCCGGCATTTCAGTTGGCAGTGGATGATGACCTGATCAGGAAAAATCCATTTCAGTTTCAGTTAATGGAAGTGGTTGTGAATGACAGTGTGACAAGAGAGGCAATCAGCAGGGCTGAGGAACGAAAGTTCCTACGGTTTGTGAAGGAAGACCCTCATTTTTGCAGGTATTATGAAGGAATTTACATATTATTTAAAACAGGCCTTCGCATCTCGGAATTTTGTGGTTTGACGATTTCTGATATTGATTTCAAGGAGCATACGATCAACATCGATCATCAATTGCAGAAAAAATCAAAAATCGGATATTATATTCAAGAGACTAAAACAACCAGCGGAACAAGAAAGATACCTATGACTGCAGATGTAGAGGAATGTTTTCGGAAAATTATAGAAAAACGAAACCCGCCCAAAGCAGAACCTATGGTAGATGGAAAAAGTGGATTCTTATACTTTGATAAAAATGAAAGTATCTGTTATTCCCTGCACTGGGAGCATTATTTTCAACACATCATTCAGAAGTATAATAATACTTACAAAGTACAGATGCCTGTCATCACCCCTCATGTATGTCGGCATACCTATTGCTCAAATATGGCAAAATCCGGAATGAATCCAAAAGCATTGCAATATTTGATGGGCCACTCAGACATCAGCGTAACGCTGAATACATATACGCACGTAAATCTTGAGGATGCCAGGGAAGAAGTTGCCCGGATTCAGGTTGTGTAATTACGATTTTTAATTGAAAATAGCAAGGTGTAAAATGGAAAAACATACACCTTATTTTACACCTTTTGCGGACGATATTATGAGAAAATAAACCAGGTTATGCCAGAAAAGAAAAATTCACAAAGGCTTACAAAGCCCGAAAAACCAAGAAAAACTAAGAAATGCGAGGTTATGCAACAATGATAAAAATACTATTCATTTGCCATGGCAACATATGCCGCTCGACAATGGCACAATACGTCCTACAGGACATGGTAAATAAAAAAGGTGTAGCCGATAAGTTTTACATAGACTCAGCGGCTACAAGTTATGAAGAAATTGGTAACGGAGTTCATCCGGGTACAAAAAATAAATTAAGAAGCGTAGGTATTCCATGTGGAAATCACAAGGCAAGACGAATGACGAAGCAGGATTATGACGAATTTGATTACATAATTGGAATGGATACGGCAAATATAAGAAATATAAACAGAATAATTGGGAATGATTTAGAAGGAAAAGTATATAAATTATTATCATTTGCAGGAGAATCAGGGGATATAGCGGACCCATGGTATACAGGTGATTTTGATGTAACATATGATGATGTACTAAAGGGGTGCAAAGGGTTTTTAAAAGAAATTGGAATAGACTAATAAAATTTATTGGTTTATTATTTGCGATTCAAATGTTATAATGCCATAGTAAGAAAATCAGAAAGGAGAATAATCCATTAGCTTTAAAAGAAGATAATTGGATTATACGTAATATATGAGTTACGCAGATAAAGTATTTGTAGATATGTGTTCAGACATATTGAAAAATGGAATAGATACAAAAGGTGAAAAAGTAAGACCAAAATGGGACGACGGAAGTTATGCCTACACAATAAAGAAATTTGGTGTAGTAAACCGTTACGATTTGAAAAAAGAATTTCCTGCACTTACATTAAGAAAAACAAATTTAAAAAATTGTGTCGATGAAATTTTATGGATTTGGCAGAAAAAGTCTAATAATATAAATGATTTAAACAGTCATATCTGGGATAGCTGGGCTGATGAAAATGGCTCAATCGGAAAGGCGTATGGCTATCAGCTCGGAGTAAAGCATCAGTACAAAGAAGGTATGATGGATCAGGTAGACAGAGTTTTGTATGATTTGAAAAATAATCCATACAGCAGAAGAATAATGACAAATATTTATGTACATCAGGATTTGCATGAAATGAATTTGTATCCATGTGCTTATAGTATGACATTTAATGTTACAAAAAATAAAAAAACAGGTAAATTGGTGTTAAATGGTATCTTAAACCAGCGCTCCCAGGATATTTTGACTGCTAATAACTGGAATGTATGCCAGTATGCGGTTCTTCTTCATATGTTTGCTCAGGTTTCAGATATGGAAGTAGGAGAATTAGTACACGTGATTGCAGATGCTCACATTTATGATAAGCACGTTCCACTCGTTGAAGAACTTATTGCAAGAGAACAGCATCCGGCACCAAAGTTCTGGATTAATCCTGAAGTTAAGAATTTTTATGATTTTACAGTTGATGATTTCAGATTAGATGATTATGTAACAGGTCCACAGATAAAAAATATTCCTGTTGCAGTTTAAAATGAAAATAGCAAAGGAGTTTTCATATGAATTTAATAGTTGCGGTTGATAATAATTGGGCAATTGGATATAAAAATGATTTACTTATAAGCATACCTGATGATATGAAGTTTTTTAGAGAAACAACTACAGGAAATGTAATTATTATGGGCAGAAAGACTTTAAACAGTTTTCCGAATGGAAAGCCATTGAAGAATAGAGTAAATATTGTAATTACAAAGGATGCTAATTTTAAGGCTGATGGTGCAATTGTTGTAAATAGTATTGAAGAAGCAGTAAAAGAGGCTGAAAAATATAATGATAAAGAAGCATATGTAATTGGTGGCGGAAGCATTTATGAGCAAATGCTGCCATATTGTGATACAGCGTATGTAACTTATATTGATAATTCATACAGTGCTGATACATTTATACCGAATCTCGATAAATTGACAGAAGAATGGTATATAGCTAACGAAAGTGATGAATGTACTTATTTTGACATAGAATATTATTTTAGAACTTATAAGAGAAAAAAATAAATTAGTACTACAGATTTGAACAGGATTATGTGGTCTTAGAATTTTTGACCCCGTCATCAAAATAATAAACTATAAGATATTAAAAATTCCCTTTAATATGGCTAATTTAAAAGCTAATTAAAGGGAATTTATTTATATTCTTTTTTTGCAAATGTCATTCAGACAACATTTATCGCAGTGAGGAGTAGTTCTTGCGGTACAAACTTCGCGACCGTGGTCTACAAGACGGTGGCAGAAATCACTCCCTTCTTCGGGAGGAATAATTTTCCATAAGACCATTTCGACTTTTTTAGGGTCTTTTATATTATCTACAAGACCAATTCTGTTGCATAGACGGATGCAATGTGTATCTGTAACAATAGCAGGTTTTCCAAAAACATCTCCCATAATAAGATTTGCACTTTTTCGTCCGACGCCCGGTAATTTTAATAATTCATCAAAATCATCAGGAACTTTACAATCATATTTATCTCTAAGCATTTTCATGCATAAACTAATATCTCTGGCTTTGCTGTTTCCCAGACCACATGGTTTAACTATTTCTGTTATTTCGGCTACATCAGCATTAGCTAATGACTCAATGTCAGGAAATTTTTCATAAAGCTTCGGAACAATTTTGTTAACTCTTTCGTCAGTGCATTGGGCAGCAAGGCGAACGCTGATTAACAGCTTCCAAGCTTCATTGTAATCAAGAGTACAATCTGATTCGGGATAACATTTTTTTAATCTATCTATAACTTCTAAAGCTAAATCTTTTTTTCTCATTTGCAAAAAATCCTTTCAGTTTTGTATAAATAAATACTATTATGAGGGTTAAAATTTTAAGCCTCACAATACAATATAGTTTATCCCAGAGTTGTTATTATTTCAATTGTTATATTTCGAAAGTTGCTATAAATTCGAAAGTTGTTATAAATATGAAAACTATTACAAATTTGAAAGTTATTACAAGTATGGAATCGTTAACAGAATAAATTTAAAATTTATGGTAAATTAGTAAATTTAGCAGCATATAATAGAATAATTATAAATAAGGAAAAAATATGCTTATTAAAATGGAAGTAGAGTCTTCTTATACAGGAAAACTTCAGGTAAATGTTGTTACAAGAGAAAATGTACCGGTTAGGGATGCAACTGTAACTATAGCAGCTTCTGACAGCCCTAATAATATAATAGAAAGGCTTACTACAAATTCATCGGGACAGACGGAGACAATAGAATTACCTGCGCCACCTATTGAACTTAGTTTGAATGAGGCAAATACAACCAGACCATATACAACTTACAATATTCGTATAGAAGCGTTAGGATATGAAACAGAATTCATTGAAAATGCAGAAATTTTGCCGGATGTGTTGGCTATTCAAAATGTAAGATTAACAAGCAAAAATGCATCGCTGACTGAAGATATAATGATTCCCGACCATACTTTATATGGCGAGTATCCGCCAAAGGTTCCGGAAGAAGAAATTAAGCCTGTTAATGAACCGGGTGAAATTGTTCTGAGTAGAGTAGTTGTGCCTGAAATAATTGTTGTACATGATGGGATTCCATCTGATAGCAGCGCTCAAAACTACTATGTAAATTATCGTGATTATATTAAAAATGTTGCTTCAAGCGAAATATACGCAACCTGGCCTACTGCAACAATTGAGGCAAATGTCCTTGCAATTATGTCGTTTACTTTAAACAGGGTTTACACAGAATGGTATCGAAACAAAGGATACGATTTTACAATTACTTCATCTACAGCATATGATCAGAAATGGATTTATGGCAGAAACATTTTTGAATCAATTAGTCTTGTTGTAGATAATATATTTGATCAATATTTATCAAGGCCAGATGTAAGGCAGCCAATTCTTACACAGTATTGTGATGGAAAAAGAGTAACCTGTCCGAATTGGTTAAGCCAGTGGGGATCATGCAACTTAGGAGAGAGAGGGTATTCTACAATTGAAATAATCAGGTATTATTATGGCGATGATATGTATATAAATACGGCTGAGCAAATTGCCGGAATTCCAATTTCATGGCCGGGATATGATTTAGATATTGGTGCAAGCGGACAGAAGGTAGCACAAATTCAGGAACAGCTAGATACAATTGCACAGGTGTATACTGAAATCCCAAGATTAAATGCAGATGGAATATATGGTGAAAATACAAGAGATGCAGTAAAAGCTTTCCAAAAAATATTTGATTTACCACAGACTGGAATTGTGGACTTTGCAACATGGTACAAAATATCACAGATTTATGTTGGAATAACAAGAATAGCAGAAGGAATTCCAAGATAAAAATAAGATGCCTGCGGATTGTTTCGTGCTACGCACTCTCACAATCCTACCCAATATTCGCATATCGCGGGAATCATCCCGCTTTTATGCTCATATTGGGGCCAAAACTTCTTAAGATTATGATGCCTGCGGATTGTTTCGTGCTGCGCACTCTCAAAATCCTACCCAATATTCGCATATCGCGGGAATTATCCCGCTTTTATGCTCATATTGAGTTCAGAAACTCGTCAAAATAAGATGCCTGCGGATTGTTTCGTGCTGCGCACTCTCACAATCCTACCCAATATTCGCATATCGCGGGAATCATCCCGCTTTTATGCTCATATTGGGGCGGGTCCCAAGGTCTTTCGCCCACTTATGAGCAAGCTCATGTGGGCTTAGACCTTTTGACCCTGGCATTATAAAAACTTATAATCTAAAATATACTTACTCTTTCTTTTATGTTAAAATAGTAGTTATGCAAGAAGATACAAATAATAATAAAAATAGTTGTATATTATGTTGAATTATATCGAATTATTTGGTATAATCTTTACAATTTGAGCATATGAAAGGAATACACATTTATGAACGCATTTCTAATCTTAGAAGACGGTACCGTCTTTAAAGGTACATCTATTGGATCTACAAGAGAAGTAATTAGTGAAATCGTATTTAATACGTCAATGTGGGGCTATTTAGAAGTATTAACAGACCCATCTTATGCCGGACAGGCAGTAGTTATGACATACCCGTTAATTGGTAATTATGGTATTTGCCATGAAGATATGGAATCATTGAAGCCATGGCCGGATGCTTATATTGTTAACGAATTAAGCAGAATGCCTAGCAATTTCAGAAGTGATGATACAATTCAAAACTTCCTTGAAGAAAATGATATCCCTGGTATAGCAGGTATTGATACAAGAGCACTTACAAAGATTCTTCGTGAAAAGGGAACAATGAATGGAATGATTACAACTAATGAAAATTATAACTTAGATGAAATTCTTCCTAAAATAAAGGAATACACAGTTTCAGGCGTTGTTAAGAAAGTAAGTTGTAAAGAAAAGAGTAATCTTAAAGGAGAAGGATTTAAGGTAGCATTACTTGATATTGGCGCTAAGAACAATATTGGAAAGTCATTAAATGACAGAGGATGCGATGTTACAATTTATCCTTGTGATACACCGGCTGAAGAAATTATTGCATCTAATCCTGATGGAATAATGTTATCAAATGGTCCCGGTGATCCTAAAGAGTGTGTATATCAGATAGAACAGATTAAAAAATTGTACGATACAGATATCCCGATTTTTGCAATTTGTTTAGGACATCAGTTGATGGCACTTGCAACAGGTGCTGATACTAAGAAGATGAAATATGGTCACAGAGGTGGAAATCATCCGGTTAAAGATTTAGAAAGTGGTCATGTTTATATTTCATCACAGAACCATGGATACATGGTAGATGGCGATACAGTTAATAAAGATATTGCCAGAGTAGCGTTTGTAAATGTAAATGATAAAACAGTAGAAGGTTTAAGATATAATAATAAGAGCATTTTTACTGTTCAGTTCCATCCGGAAGCTTGCCCTGGACCACAGGACTCAAATCTTCTGTTTGATGAATTTATTAAAATGATGGAGGTGAAGAAGAATGCCTAAGAACCCGAATATTAAAAAAGTATTAGTTATTGGATCAGGTCCTATTGTTATTGGACAGGCTGCAGAATTTGACTATGCAGGAACACAGGCATGTCGTTCTTTAAAAGAAGAAGGACTTGAAGTAGTTTTGGTTAACTCTAACCCTGCTACAATTATGACAGATAAAGATATCGCTGATGAAGTTTATATTGAACCTTTAACAGTTCCGGTGTTAAAGAAAATTATCGAAAAAGAAAAACCGGATAGCATTTTACCAACACTTGGTGGTCAGGCAGGACTTAACCTTGCAATGGAAATTGCTGAAACAGGATTCTTAGAGGAACATGGATGCCGTTTAATAGGTACAACTTCTGAAACTATTAAAAAGGCAGAAGACCGTCTTGAATTTAAAGAAACAATGGAAAAAATCGGTGAACCATGTGCACCTTCATTAGTAGTTGAAAATGTAGAAGATGGTATTGCGTTTACTAAAAAGATTGGTTATCCTGTAGTACTTCGTCCTGCTTACACATTAGGTGGAAGCGGTGGTGGTATCGCACATAATCAGACTGAATTAGTAGAAATCCTTGAAAATGGATTAAGACTTAGCCGTGTAGGACAGGTTCTTGTTGAAAGATGTATTGCCGGATGGAAAGAAGTAGAATACGAAGTAATGCGTGATAGCGAAGGAAACTGTATTACAGTATGTAATATGGAAAATATTGACCCTGTAGGCGTTCATACAGGTGATAGTATTGTAGTTGCTCCATCACAGACATTAGGTGATAAAGAGCATCAGATGCTTCGTACATCAGCTTTAAATATTATTAACGAATTAAACATTACAGGTGGATGTAACGTTCAGTACGCTCTTCACCCTGAAAGTTTTGAATATTGTGTAATCGAAGTTAACCCTCGTGTAAGCCGTTCATCAGCTTTAGCTTCAAAGGCTACAGGTTATCCTATTGCAAAAGTTGCAGCAAAGATTGCGTTAGGTTATACACTTGATGAAATTAAGAATGCAATTACACAGAAAACATATGCAAGTTTTGAACCAACACTTGACTATTGTGTAGTTAAGATTCCAAGACTTCCATTTGATAAATTTATTACAGCCAGCAGAAAACTTACAACACAGATGAAGGCTACCGGTGAGGTAATGAGTATCTGTAATAACTTTGAAGGTGCTTTAATGAAGGCAATCCGTTCATTAGAGCAGCATGTTGAATGTCTTATGGATTACAACTTCTCAGAACTTACAGATGATCAGTTAGAAGATCAGCTTCATGTAGTAGATGACAGAAGAATTTGGGTTATTGCAGAAGCACTTAGAAGAGGCATAAGTTATGACCACATTCATGATATTACAAAGATTGATAAGTGGTTTATTGATAAAATCGCTATAATTGTTGAAATGGAAAATGCTCTTAAGAGTGAACCTTTAACACCTGAATTGTTAAAGGCAGCAAAGAGAATCGAATTCCCTGATACAGTTATCAGTAGATTGACAGGTAAGTCAGAAGAAGAAATTAAGCAGATGCGTTATGATAACGATATAGTAGCTGCTTACAAGATGGTTGATACTTGTGCTGCAGAATTTGAAGCAGCAACACCTTACTATTATTCAGTATATGGTGGAGAAAATGAATCAGTAGAAACAAACCCTCCAAAGAAGGTTCTTGTACTTGGTTCAGGTCCTATAAGAATTGGTCAGGGTATTGAATTCGACTTCTGTTCTGTACATTGTACATGGGCATTTAAAGAAGAAGGATACGAGACAATTATTGTAAATAATAACCCTGAAACAGTATCAACAGACTTTGATATAGCTGATAAGCTTTATTTTGAACCATTGACACCGGAAGATGTTGAAAACATTGTAAACATCGAAAAACCAGACGGAGCAGTTGTTCAGTTTGGTGGTCAGACAGCTATCAAACTTACAGAGTCTCTTATGAAGATGGGAGTTCCTATCCTTGGAACTAAAGCAGAAGATGTAGATGCTGCAGAAGACAGAGAATTATTTGATGAAATTCTTGAAAAGTGTGGTATTCCAAGACCAACAGGTGGAACAGTATTTACTGCTGAGGAAGCAAAAAAAGTAGCTAATAAATTAGGATATCCAGTACTTGTAAGACCATCATACGTACTTGGTGGTCAGGGAATGCAGATTGCAACATGTGATGAAGAAGTAGAAGAATTTATGGAAATCATCAACAGAATTGCACAGGATCATCCAATTTTAGTAGATAAATATTTACAGGGAACAGAAGTAGAAGTTGATGCCGTATGTGATGGTGAAGATATTTTAATCCCTGGTGTAATGGAACACATTGAAAGAGCCGGAGTTCATTCAGGAGATAGTATTTCAGTATATCCTGCATACTCACTTTCAAAAGATATAATTGATACAATTGAAGATTACACAGAAAAACTTGCACGTTCACTTCACGTAAAGGGTATGATTAATATCCAGTTTATCGTTTGTGATGGTAAAGTTTATGTAATTGAAGTTAACCCACGATCATCAAGAACAGTACCTTATATTAGTAAGGTTACAGGTATTCCAATTGTTAAGCTTGCAACAAAGTGTATTATTGGACATACTCTTAAAGAAATGGGTTATAAGCCGGGATTACAGCCTAATGCAGATTATATTGCAATTAAGATGCCTGTATTCTCATTTGAAAAAATTCGTGGTGCTGAAACAAGCCTTGGACCGGAAATGAAGTCAACAGGTGAATGCCTTGGTATTGCAAAGACATTTAATGAAGCACTTTATAAAGCTTTCCTTGGAGCAGGAGTTGTTCTTCCAAAGCATAAAAAGATTATTATTTCAGTTAAGGATGCTGACAAGCAGGAAGTTGTTCCACTTGCACAGAGATTTGAAAAACTTGGATATGAAGTTTATGCTACAAGAAGTACAGCAGATGTTTTAAGAAAAAATGGTGTTGATGCAATTAAAGTTAACAAGATTCATCAGGAAGCACCAACTGTAATGGATTTATTACTTGAACATAAGATTGATATTGTTATTGATACTCCAACACAGGGTAGAGATAAGAACAGAGATGGTTTCTTAATTAGAAGAACATCAATCGAAACAGGTGTAAACTGCTTTACAAGTTTGGATACAGTTGATGCATTACTTACAAGCTTAGAAAGTGATGCAAAGAATGATTTATCTTTAGTTGATATTGCAACAATAGAATAAGCTATTTAGCTTTTTGGAGAGATGCACACTCAAAAAGGAGCGTGCGTATGGATAAAGAAAATTTAATTATTAATGGAAGATATCTTGTTTTGGAAAATATCGGAAAAGGTGGAGCAGGGGAAGTTTTTCTTGCAAGGGATATAAAAAACGGACGAAAGTATGCCATTAAAAGGTATATTTCGTCTAATCCAAATGATAGAAATCAATTGATTGATAATATAGAGCGGGAATTAAATGTTCTCAAATATACCACCCACCCGGTACTTCCAAAAATCTATAATTTATTTATGGAGGATTCAAGATTCTTCCTTGTTATGGAATATGTGGAAGGCATAAATCTTAAAGAAGTAGTTGACACTAAAGGAGCGTTATCTGAGGAGCAACTATTGTCTGTTATGGAACAGGTGTGTAGCGGATTGTATTATTTACATTCTATTGAACCACCTATTGTATATAGAGATTTGAAGCCTTCCAATATTATTTTATCTGATGATGGTAAAATTAAATTGATTGATTTTGGAATTGCTAAAAGATATAACAGAGAACTGATTGCGGACAAATATGCATATGGAACAAAAGGATTTGCATCACCGGAGCAGTTTGGAAATAGCAAAGGGATGGGAATTTATAATACTGATATTCGTTCAGATATTTATGCTGTTGGAACGACCATGTTTTATTTGCTGACAGGACGAAGTTATAATGGAAAAGTTGATAGTGCATTAATTTCACGTTCATTTGCAAAAATAATAAGTAAGTGTACAAAAGTAAGACCAAAAGAAAGATATCAAAGCACTATTGATGTGATTTGTGACTTGAAAAGATGCAGAAAATCAATGATTCGAAAATTAATTTATCCAATTATAAAAAAAATAACGAAAAAAATATAAAATTAAGTTATAATAAAAAAATGTGGTACTTATTAAAAGAATGAATACATAATCAGATTATATTTCAAAATACGTCGGAGGTAAAAGGTATGAGCTATGATGAAATTTATTCAAAGTTAAAAAATGTAGGGCAGGAACAGTTGCTTGATTTTTATGATGAATTAAATGATGAGGAAAAAGAAAATTTGTTAAAGCAGATAGAAAAAATTGACTTCTCGATACTTGATTTAATAAATCATCAGAATGAAGAAAAAAAGAAAGGTGTTATTACACCGTTAAAGGGTGGTTTGTCCGTTGCAGATATTGAAAGAAATAGAGAAGAATATACTAATGTTGGTATAGATGCTATCAGACAGGGAAAAGTTGCAGCACTTTTACTTGCAGGAGGTCAGGGTACAAGATTAGGTTCAGATAAACCTAAAGGAATGTATAATATCGGCATTACAAAAGATGTTTATATTTTCGAGATGATTGTACGAAATCTTATGGATGTAGTTAATCAGACAGGAACATGGATTCCTTTATATGTAATGACAAGTGAAAAAAATAATGATGATACTGTTAAATTTTTTAAGGACATGAATTATTTTGGATATGATAAAGATTACGTTGATTTCTTTGTTCAGGAAATGGCACCTGCATCTACATTTGACGGAAAGATTTATCTTGAAGAAAAAGGAAAGGTATCAACTTCTCCAAACGGAAATGGTGGATGGTTTATATCTATGGTTAAAGCAGGTCTTTGTGAAAAAGCAAAGAAACAGGGAGTTGAATACATAAATATTTTCGCTGTTGATAATGTATGTCAAAGAATGGCAGACCCATGCTTTGTAGGAGCGATGATAAAGAATCAGTATCCTTCAGCAGCAAAAGTAGTTAAGAAAGCAAACCCTGAAGAACGAGTAGGAGTGTTATGCTATGAGGATGGAAAACCTTCTATTGTTGAATATTATGAATTGTCAGATGAAATGAGATATCAGAAAGACGACCAGGGAGAACTTGCTTATAAAGATGGTGTGATTTTAAATTATTTATTCAGAATTGACAAATTAGAAGAGATTATGAATAATAAGTTAAATGTGCATATAGTTAAGAAAAAGATTCCGTATGTAAACGCTAAGGGCGAAATTGTAAAACCTGAAGTTGAAAATGGATACAAATTTGAAACATTAGTTCTAGACATGATTCATATGATGGATGATTGTTTGGCATATGAGGTTGTTAGAAATAAAGAATTTGCGCCAATTAAAAATAAAACAGGCGTTGATTCAGTAGACACAGCCAGAGAATTATTAAAAGAAAACGGAGTGACATTGTAATGAAAAAAATTCTTGATGTATTAACAAGTGAATTTGAAAATGCATTTGAAAAATGCGGATATGACAAAAAATTAGGAAAAGTTGGAATTTCTAACAGACCTGATTTATGCGAATATCAGTGTAATGGTGCTATGGCAGGTGCAAAACTTTACAAAAAAGCACCGATTATGATTGCAAACGATGTAGTTGAACAATTAAAAGACAACAAGTTATTTGATTTAATTGAGGCAGTAATGCCCGGATTTATCAACATTAAACTTAGTGCTGATTATATTGATAAATATGTATCAAACATGAATGATGATGAAAGATTAGGATATGAAAAGAAAGAACCTATTACAGTTATAGTAGATTACGGTGGAGCGAATGTTGCAAAGCCTCTTCATGTTGGACATTTGCGTCCGGCAATTATCGGTGAAAGTGTAAAGAGAATTTGCAGATATGCGGGAGATACTGTATATGGTGATGTTCATCTTGGAGATTGGGGACTCCCAATTGGTCAGGTTATAGAAGAGTTAAGAGACAGACAGCCTGATTTGCCTTATTTTGATGAAAACTTTACAGGAGAATATCCAACTGAACCACCCTTTTCTATTAATGAATTAGAAGATATTTATCCAACAGGTAGTGGTAAATGTAAAGTTGATGAAGAATTTAAGAAGAGAGCTCAGGATACAACGGCTAAATTACAGCAGGGAAATAAAGCGTATATGGCACTTTGGAGACATATTATGAATGTGTCAAAGGCTGATTTAAAGAAAAATTATAAAAATTTAAATGTTGAATTTGATTTATGGAAGGGTGAAAGTGATGCTCAGCCATATATTCCTGATATGATTGATGATTTTGTAGCAAGAGGATTTGCACATGAAAGTCAGGGAGCTTTAGTTGTAGATGTTGCAAGACCTGATGACAAGAAGGAACTTCCTCCATGTATCGTAAGAAAGCATGATGGAGCAGCATTGTATGCAACATCTGATTTAGCAACTCTTATCGAAAGAGAAAAAGATTACCATCCGGGACATGTAATTTATGTTGTAGACAAACGTCAGGAATTACATTTCACTCAGGTATTCAGAGTAGCTAAAATGACAGGAATTGTTGGTGAAGATACACCTCTTACATTTATTGGATTTGGTACAATGAATGGAACTGACGGAAAGCCATTTAAGACAAGAGATGGCGGTGTTATGAGATTGGAAATGCTTATTTCTGACGTAAGTGAAAAGGTTTATGAAAAAATCCTTGAAAATAGAGACATATCTGAGGAAGAAGCAAGAGAAATATCAAAGATTATAGGACTTGCAGCAATTAAATACGGTGATTTATCAAATCAGGCAACAAAAGATTATGTATTTGATATTGACAGATTTACTTCATTTGAAGGAAATACAGGACCATATATTTTATATACAATTGTACGTATCAAGTCAATTTTAAAGAAATATGCTGAACAGGGAAATGAACTTTCTGCAAATGGAAAGATTGTTGACTTTGGAAGTGAAAGTGAAAGAAGCTTAAAATTAGTCCTTACACAGTTTAATGATGTAATGGAGGCAAGTTATAATGAATTAGCACCACACAGAGTATGTGCTTATATTTATGAAGTTGCAAATGCGTTCAACAGATTTTATCATGAAAATAATATTATGAATGAAGAAAATGCTGATAAACAGAAGAGTTATATCAATTTATTGACATTGACAAAGAAAGTATTAGAACAGTGTATTGATTTACTTGCAATAGATGCACCTGAACGTATGTAATCATAAAATTTAATTATTATTTATATTAAAAAAATCCGGTAGTTAAATTCTACCGGATTTTTTAGAGAATAATTTAATAAATTATAATTATTCAGCTGTAGTTTCTTCTACAGTAGTAGATTCATCTTCTGAAGCTGTTGTTGTAGCTTCCTGTGTAGATGTTTCTTCATCTGAAATGTCTTTTACATTGCTGTCGCCTGCTTCAATCAACTGCTTACGCAAATCAGAAGCTGAAACTTCACTGGCATATGTAGTAGTTGTTTCAGGTGGAGTGTACATACCTGTAGAAACAGCGATTGAATATCCTAAATATACTAAAATGGCAATTCCGATTAATGCGATTGCCACATACCCCAAGATTGTTTTTATCTGAGCTTTTTTAGGTGCTGCCTTACGGTTGTATTTCTCTTTCTTGCGATTGTCTACCTTCTGCTGACTCATTAATATGTACCTCACAAATTTAATTTTATCTTAATTATTATAAAACAAAAACATATGTAAAACAAGAGCGATTTATGGTATAATCCACAAAGAGGAATGGCAAATATTCTTTTTATTGCTGATAGAATGTGTTTATAGAAGTAATTAATGAATATAAATATAGAAGTGTAGAAAGAATATATTTGAATTAAGAAATATATAGTAAGTTGTATGTGTGCAATAAATAATAGATAAAAAACACAGAAAGGTCATACACATATGAGTAAATATAATATAATGATATTCGACTTAGATGGTACATTAAGTAATTCAAAAGAAGGAATTACTAAATCAGTGCAGTATGCTTTAAAGAGTGTAGGAATAGAAGAGGAAAATTTAGATTCGCTAGAACATTTCATTGGGCCTCCGCTTATTGATGAGTTTGTGAGAAGTTACGGAATGACGGTTGAAGAGGCAGCTCATTTAAAAGAGGTATATAGAGAAAGATATCTTCCGATAGGAATATATGAAACAACTATTTATCCAGGTACAAAAGAAATGTTAAGTTCTTTAAAAAAAGCAGGAAAGAAGTTGGCTATTGCAACTTCTAAACCTCTCGAAATGGCAATAGAAGTACTTAAATATTTAGAAATATATGAGTATTTTGATTACGTGATGGGTGCAGAAACCAAGGGAAACAGACAAAGTAAAGAAGCGGTTCTTAATGTCTTAATTGAAGAATCCGGTTTACACATAAATAATGATAATGCTGTAATGATTGGTGATACATGCTTTGATGTTGATGGAGCAAAGAAAGTCGGCTTGGATACAATAGGTGTATCATATGGTTTTGGCAATAGTAAAGAAATGCTTGAACATGGAGCGATAGCGATTGTTGATTCTGCTAAAGAATTAGAGGAATATTTATTAAGTTGATGAATTGAGGATGGCATGAAAGAAAAAGTAACAGCAAGGAATTTATGGAGAGGAATTTATCCTATACTGTTTTTTCAGGGAACAGCAATAGTAATTCAGAATATTTTAATGATAACGCTAAGTGTAATGAGTGCAAATTCTAAATACACAGGAATATCGCAATATAGTGATAGAGTAAATAAGATTAATTTACATGCGATGGAAATTACACTTTTAACGGATATTATATGTATTATTATAATGGCTTATTTTATGTATAGCGATATAGTAAAAGATAAATTAAAAGGAATTTATGTAAAATATGACAAAGTTAAATGGACTAAGTATTTACTTGTAATTCCGTTTGCATATTTTTTTATGATGTTTGCAAATGCTTTAGTAAGTATCTTAACGCTATATATGCCTGAAAATATGGTTGGAACATATGATAATACTAAAGAAATATTAAATAACAGTAGTTATTTTATGCTTATTATTACAACAGCAATTATTGCTCCGATATCAGAAGAATTTATGCATAGAGGAGTTGTATATAACAGATTTAAAAGAATATGTCCGCCTGTTTTAGCAGCAATTATTTCATCAATAATTTTTGGAATAATTCATATGAATTTTGTGCAAGGTCCGTATGCGTTTTTAGTTGGCCTTGCGGCGGTTTATGTTTATGAAAGATATAAAAGTATTATAGCTCCAATAATTTTACATGTTACAGCTAATTCTGTAAGTACAATTGTATCAATAATTGCAAATGAAACAGGTTTGGATACGAGTGCCGCGTCACAATATAATACAGTACAGCTTACTGCATCATATTTGCAAATGGCAATAGTATTTGGAATTTTAGCTTTAATTATAGGAATAATTATATACAAAACAGTTATACCAAATGAGATAAAGGAGATTAAGTAATGAAATTATTATCAGTAGCTGTTCCATGTTATAATTCAGCAGAATACATGGAAAAAACAATCAGAAGCATTTTAACAGGGGGAGACAGAGTAGAGTTAATAATAGTTGACGATGGCTCAAAGGATAATACCTTAGAAATAGCAAACAAATATCAAAGAAAATTTCCTGATATTGTAAAAGTTGTTCATCAGGAAAATGGTGGACATGGAGAAGCTGTAAATACAGGAATTAAAAATGCAACAGGATTATATTTTAAAGTAGTTGACAGTGATGACTGTCTTGGAAAGAATGCTTTAAAGCAGGTTCTTGATCTACTTGAAAAAATGGTTGAAGAAGATGCAGGGTTAGATATGCTTATCACAGACTTTTTATATGATAAAGTAGGTCAGAAACATAAAAAGGTAATGAGATATAAGAGGTCTATGCCTGTAGGTAAAATGTTTACATGGGATGATGTTAAATTTGGTAAAAGCCAGTATTTGCTTATGCACTCAGTAATATATAGAACAAAAGTACTTAGAGAAAGTGGTATGGTACTTCCAAAGCACACATTTTATGTTGATAATATTTATGTGTTCCAGCCATTGCCATATGTAAAGAATATATATTATCTTGATGTAGTATTGTACAAATATTTTATAGGAAGAGATGATCAGTCAGTTCAGCAGGATATTATGATTAAGAGAATTGACCAGCAGTATAGAGTTACAAAGATAATGCTTGATGTATATAATGACTCATTAGTAAATAATAAGAACTTAGACAATGTAATGGTTCATTATTTTGATATGATGATGTGTATTTCTTCAATATTATCAATTCTTGAAGGAAGCGATGAAAGATTAAAGGATAAACAGAAATTATGGGATGATCTAAAAGAAAGCAATCCCGTATTATATAAAAAGGTAAGATATTCAGCACTTGGAAGAACAATGAATTTAAAAGGTAAAGCCGGAAGAAAAGTTTCAAAGGCAGGATATAAGATTGCTCAGAAACTTTATGGCTTTAATTAAATGTAAAAGTGTTAGTGGTTTATATTAATAAACGCACAAGCTATTTGAAATTATTAGAATTTTAATGGCATAGAATAAAAAAATGATACGAATTCCAATTAGGTTTTCGTATCATTTTTTATTGTATTTATTTAAGAAGTATAATACTTCGTGTTTGTGTGGGTCTTTTACGTAAGGAGCATTAAATTTAACATTTTTGAACCATACTTTAAATACAACAAGGTATAAAGTGAGTGAAAGTAATATACCACATACTAAATCGATAAATGAATGTTGTTTTAAAAATACAGTAGAAAGACATATAAGTACTGCCAAGACGGATGTAAACCATTTAATACGTTTTCTTGATTTTAATTCTTTCATGTGAGGACTTTTTATCAGACAAATCTGGGCTGATAAAGTTGCAAAAACATGAATGCTTGGACATACATTTGTAGGTGTATCGTTATTGTATATAAAGTTAACTAAATTAATAAATATGTTATCTCTGATTCCGGAGTCAATACGTAAATCGTGACCATTAGGAAAAATTGTGTATATAAGCAGACATATTGTCATGCCGGTAAATTCATAAGCACAAAGTCTATAAAATTCGTTTGTTGAGTGATAAAACAAAAAAACGAAAATTGCCGGTAAATATAGAAACCATAACAGATATGGAATAATAAATAATTCGTTAAATGGAATAATATCATCCATAAAACAATGCATTATATGATAATTATCAGTTACGTTATTTTCTAATATGATAAACCATGGCATATATATGAAAAAATATAATAGAGGCCATAAATGTTTGTACTTATGAAAAAAGCTTCTGATTCTCTTTTTCATAAGAACTCCTTATGTTGTGTTTTAGTGAAATGAATTCACATTAATGAGAAGTATAACATCAAAAAATGTAAAAGTATACCTAATTAATATAATTTTAAGAATAAGTTTTAAATTTAGAAATAATTATTAAGAACTGAAGTATGATTTAATGGAAAACGAGAAATAGTTAAAGTAGATATATGAATAAAAAAGTTACAAATACATCTTAAATAGTGCTATTATAATAGGGTCCTTATTAAAATGAGATGAAAGGAAAAGATATGAATATTAATTTGACAATAGCACAGGAATTAAATGTTAAAGAATGGCAGGTAGAAGCTGCTGTAAAACTTATTGATGAAGGAAATACAATCCCTTTTATTGCGAGATACAGAAAACCTGTAACAGGAGAACTTAATGATGAACAGTTAAGAACTTTAGATGAAAGATTAAAATATTTAAGAAACTTAGAAGAAAAGAAAGAAACAGTATTAGCTTCAATTGAAGAACAAGGAAAATTAACAGATGAATTAAAGAAAAAAATCATGGATGCACAAACTATTGTTGCAGTAGATGATTTATATCGTCCATACAGACCAAAAAGAAGAACAAGAGCAACAGATGCTAAAGAAAAAGGCTTAGAACCTTTAGCAAATATAATTATGCTTCAAATGACTAAAAAACAGATAACGAAAGAAGCAGAAGCTTTTGTTAATCCTGAAAAAGGAGTTGAAAACGTTGAACAGGCTATTCAGGGTGCAAAAGATATAATTGCTGAAATGATTTCTGATAATGCTGAATATAGAAATGCAATAAGAAAATTAGTTCTAAAACAGGGAATGATTGCTTCAGAGGCAAAAAATAAAGAAGAAAAGACGGTTTATGATAATTACTATGAATATAGTGAATCAGTAGCAAAGATTCCCGGACATAGAATTTTGGCGATTAATCGTGGTGAAAAAGAAAAAATATTAAATGTTACAGTTGAAATGCCGGAAGAAGCAATAATAAATGCATTAGTAAAAACAACTATAATTAGAGATAACCAAAATACTTCTGATATAATTAAAGATGCTGTACAGGACAGTTTTAAACGACTTATTCAGCCTGCAATCGAAAGAGAAATCAGAAATTTACTTACTGAAAAAGCAGAGGATGGGGCAATTAAAGTATTTGGACAGAATTTAAAACAATTATTAATGCAACCTCCGATTATTGGAAAGACAGTTTTAGGATGGGATCCTGCGTTTAGAACAGGCTGTAAAATTGCAATTGTTGATCCTACAGGAAAAGTATTATATACAACTGTAATTTTTCCAACAGCACCGCAAAATAAAATAGAAGAATCGAAGAAAATAATTCTTGGCCTGATAGACAAATATAATGTTGATTTAATTTCGCTTGGTAATGGAACAGCCTCTAGAGAATCAGAAGCTGTAATTGTGGATATTATAAAAGAATCCAAAAGAAAAGTTCAATATATTATTGTTAATGAAGCCGGGGCTTCAGTATATTCTGCAAGCAAACTTGCAACTGAGGAATTCCCTAATTTTGATGTTGGACAAAGAAGTGCTACATCTATGGCGAGAAGATTACAGGATCCATTGGCTGAATTAGTTAAAATTGAACCTAAGGCTATTGGTGTAGGTCAATATCAGCATGATATGAATCAGAAAAAATTAGAAACAACACTTTCAGGTGTAGTCGAAGATTGTGTAAATAGTGTGGGAGTAGACTTAAATACTGCATCTGCTCCATTGCTACAGTATGTTTCAGGAATTAACAAAACACTTGCGAAAAATATTGTCGAGTATAGAGAAGAAAATGGCATTTTTAACAGTAGAAAAGATTTACTTAAGGTTGCTAAACTTGGACCAAAAGCATTTGAGCAATGTGCAGGATTTTTGCGTATTAGAGATGGAAAAGAGCCTTTAGATAATACAAGTGTTCATCCTGAAAGCTATAAAGCAGCAAAGGCTTTGCTTAAATTATTTGATTATTCTGAAAAAGATATAGCTTTAGGAATTAAAGATTTGCAGAAAAAGATTACAGATAATAAGAAAATTGCAGATGAAATAGGAACAGATGAAATTACATTGATGGATATAGTTAAGGAAATAGAAAAGCCGGGAAGAGATCCTAGAGATGAAATGCCAAAGCCTGTATTAAAGAGTGACGTTTTAGACTTTGATGACTTAAAAGAAGGAATGATTCTTAAGGGAACAGTTAGAAATGTAATTGACTTTGGTGCATTTGTAGATATAGGGGTTCATCAGGATGGACTTGTACATATATCTGAACTTAGTGATAAATATATAAAACACCCACTTGAAGTAGTGAGTGTTGGTGACATAGTTGATGTTAAAGTGTTAAGTGTTGACAAGAGCAAAAAGCGTATTCAACTTACAATGAAGAATATTTAAAAATAAATGATTTTGGATACAAAAGCCTAAGATTTACTTTGATGCTCATATTGGGGCGGACACCAAGAACTTTTGCCCGTTTATGAGCAAATTTATGTGGGCTTAGATCTTTTAAAACTGATATCATTAAACATCTTTAAACCAATCGACTGCGAAGTTTTTGAAATGATTTGCCTGCGGACTTAATTTTTTATTTTTGTCCCAGGCAATTTAAAAGTTGCCCGTACTTATGATACAGTTCTTGCTCCTGCAGGAGAAGCTTTTTATGAAATATATAATACGGGATATGATTTATCTTTTAATGATTAGTAGCTTTTATTTAAATTATTAAAAAAATGTTGACAGACGTGACGTATTGTGATAATATTTTTCTTGCGTCAAGCGAAAGCAAGATGTAAGCGGAAGTGTCGGAACTGGCAGACGAGCAAGACTAAGGATCTTGTGGCTATTGCAGTCGTGTGGGTTCAAGTCCCATCTTCCGCATTTTTTATACCTAAAAATAAGGTATATATTTGGGGTGGTACATATTTATTAGATAAAATATTAAATAAAGTTTGAAAAACTATAAAACTAAATTTGTATATTTATTTTAAATGATAAACACCCTAAGAGGTGTTTTTTTGTTATGCACAATGAGCCAAATACTTTCAGTTTTTTGCTTGCAAAAAAAACTGAAAGTATTTGGCGAATGTATAATCACTGAGAA
>NZ_QUGP01000011.1:0-62326 GCF_003479125.1 Eubacterium sp. AF19-12LB
AGAATTAAAGGACACGGTCATAAACGGAGCAGCAAACGGCTACATGTTTGCAGGAGCAGGGCTTGGAGTGGCAGGAATACGAAATGCTGCAAAGAGTGGAAAACTAGCAGGGTTTATGGCAGATGAAGCAGGAAGTGTGTCGTATGAGGGTGGTACAGGTTCTACTAGAAGACAAGTATTTAGAGAGGCGAAGGAAGCAACAGGTATTCCAAAGTCAGCAGAATATAAAACTCACAAGTTTGTGTTTGATGGAACATCAGAAAACAGAATTGTGTATGAATTTGATGTAAGTGGAGAAAAGAAATATATTATAGAACATCCTTTTGATAAGATGGGACGTGGAAATCATTTTCATGGTGCAGATGCTACAAAAGGAAATCCGTTCAGTAAAGGTAGATATAATCAATACCCAGGACATTTCCCAGAGGATTTTAATGGGTTTAAATAGGAAATGGAGATATAAATGGATAAAACAAGATTGGTTGAAGCCAAAAGAAGAAATGGAATACTACAAATCTGTAAAGAATGGAGAAATAATGGAATAGAAATAGCTATTGATGATTTTTATGATATTCATACTACTTTACAATTACAAGAAAAAATAATTGCTAAGTTAGATGATTTGGATACTCAGAAAAAGTATTTTTTTTGTAAAAAAACATATGAAATAGAAGATTTCTTGAATTATACAAGTAAAGTAATATGTAAATCAATGAAATATGTTTTTTTTGTGGAAAACTCAACAAAGTTTGGAGCAATAAAATTACAAGGAGATATTATTTCTAATAATATAGAATATATAATAAGTAAATCGGAACTCTTAAATGGTGGATGTAGCATATTCATTTGTTCATGTGGTTTAGAAAATGGTGTGTGTTTATGGAGAGGAGAGTATGATAGTAGAGTTTACTGTTGGTAATAGTAGTTTATTCTTTTACTTATTTTTTGGAGATACTGAAGTGAAAGAAGAGTTATGCTAAAAGAGATGTAATTGAACTGACACATCCTCTCACAAAGATAAAGTCAAGACTAGAAAATACTAAAATATTAATGAATGATTGAATTTTTCTAGTAAGGTTGTAGGGATTAGGATTTATAGGCCTATTATGAGCATTTGTATGAGTTACATTAAAACCAGAATTTGAAATATTATGAAAGGCTACATTTAATAATTACTTCGTATAATAATATATGAAGTAATTATTAGATATTTTTCTTTAAAATTAGAACGCATTGTTTTCATAGCACTTGGTGCTGTGGAGATGATGCGATTTTGCATTAAATGTCAGCATATTAAAATGACGGCCTTGGAAACAGAACAAAAGAAACAATTACAACAGGACTAACCAAAAAGAAAAAAGAGGAAAAAGAGTATGTGTGGGACTACACAGAAAAGTAGCCTATACTGCTTGAAGAAAAGGAATCAGATGGTACAATTGTAAGGTATACATATGCAGGAAACAGGGAAAGAGCATATGCGGATGTAACAAAAAACTTGAAAATACTAACAGATATGATAAAATATAAAAGTTCTTAATAAATACACTAAGAATCAAAAAATTTTTTAAATCGGTGCGTGGCTCAGTTTGGTAGAGCGCTGCGTTCGGGACGCAGAGGTCGCAGGTTCGAATCCTGTCGCACCGATTTTTTCGTGCAAAAATAAAGACAAATTATAAATGTGTAGAAGCCCAAAAGAAGTCCAAAAGAGGGCTGTAATGTTTGTAATTTTATGCCATATATGGTATTATAAAAAATGAGTATGGGCTTACGTAGAATTTAGAAAAATTCAGTAAAAGAGGCAAAAAATGGATACTTTAATTGTAAAAATGAATTCAGAAAAGATTGATAATGAATCAATTAAAAAAGCTGGAGAAATAATAAGAGAAGGTGGACTTGTAGCATTCCCTACAGAGACTGTATACGGATTGGGTGCCAATGCATTAAATAAAGAGGCAGCTAAGAAGATTTATGCGGCAAAGGGCAGACCGTCCGACAATCCATTAATTGCACATATAGCAAATGAAGAGATGCTTAAACCGTTGGTAAAAGAGATTCCGGAAGTGGCAAAGAAACTTATGGATGCTTTTTGGCCGGGACCGATGACGCTTATTTTTAATAAAAGTGACATTGTTCCTAAGGACACGACAGGAGGATTGGATACAGTTGCTATAAGAATGCCAAATCACCCAATTGCACAGGCACTTATTAAAGAATCAGGTGTTAGCATAGCTGCACCAAGTGCAAATTTATCAGGAAAGCCAAGTCCTACATTAGGAGAACATGTTATTGATGATATGGATGGCAGAATTGATATGATTATTGATGGTGGAATGGTAGGAATGGGGTTGGAGTCAACGATTATTGACGTAACAGTTGAGCCGCCTATGATTTTGCGCCCAGGATTTATTACAAAAGAAATGTTAAAAGAAGTAATAGACCAAGTAGAAACGGATAAGGCGATTCTTACAAAGCCTACGGACGGACTTAGACCGAAGGCTCCAGGTATGAAATATAGGCATTACGCACCTAAAGCTGATTTTAGAATGTACGATGGAGAAGAAGAAAAGGTTGCGAATGAAATAATTAAAGTTGCCAATGAAAAGGATTCACAGGGATACGTTACGGGAATACTTACATCAGACCAGAATAAACATTTTTATGAAGGAAAGGTAAATGATGGAGTAGTTATAGTGTCACTAGGGGATTTGGACAAGCCTGAAACAATTGCAAATCATTTGTTTAAAGCACTGAGAGATTTTGATAAGATGGAAGCTCAGTTTATTTTTGGAGAAACATTTTCCAGAAAAGATGTAGGTGATGCGATTATGAACAGACTTACTAAGGCAGCAGGTTATAACATAATAAACTTATAGTATATTTGGAGGCATAATGGATTATTCAAAGATTATCTTCGTAACGAAAGATGATACATCAAGAGGTCCGTTGGCAGCGGCTATTTTAAGACAGAAGATGCCAATAGAACCAATTGAGATTGAATCCAGAGGCTTGATTGTATTGTTCCCGGAGCCGATAAATCAGAAAGTTGAGGCGATAGCAGCGGCAAAAGATTTAGACGTAAAGGGATATGCATCACAACAATTAAGTGAATCGGACTTTGGAAAAGATGTGTTAGTTTTAGTATTTGAAGAAAGTTTAAAGCCTACTGTATATGAGGAATATGCGGAGGCACAGAATGTTTACACATTCAAAGAATTTATAAATGAGTCAGGAAATATTGCGGACCCTTATGGTGGAGAATTACAGGAATATGGTAAGTTATACGACTCATTGAATGAATTAATGAGAAAATTGGTTTACAAATTAAGAGTACCAAAATTAAGTTAAAAAGATGGAGGAAGTAATAAATGGCAAAGACAATGGTAATGGATCACCCATTGATTCAGCACAAGATTGGAATTATCAGAAGAAAGGAAACAGGAACAAAAGATTTCAGACAGTTAATTAGTGAAATTGCAATGCTTATTACATATGAAGCAACAAGAGAACTAGAATTAACAGACGTTGAAATTGATACACCAATTTGCAAGACAACAGTAAAAGAATTAGGTGGAAAAAAATTAGCAATAGTTCCGATTTTAAGAGCCGGTTTAGGAATGGTAGACGGAATGTTAGCAATGATTCCATCAGCAAAAGTAGGACATATCGGACTTTACAGAGATCCTGTAACAGTAAAACCTGTTGAATACTACTGTAAATTACCTGAAGATTGTGAAAAAAGAGATGTATTTGTAGTAGACCCAATGTTAGCAACAGGTGGTTCATCTGTAGCAGCAATTCAGATGTTAAAAGATAAAGGTGTAAAAAATATCAAATTTATGTGTATCATAGCAGCTCCTGAAGGAGTAAAAGCAATGCAGGAAGCACATCCGGATGTTGACATGTTTATCGGAGCATTAGACGAAAAATTAAATGAACACAGCTATATAGTACCAGGATTAGGAGACGCTGGAGACAGAATATTCGGAACTAAATAAGCACTGCATCAATAAGTAAAAATACGTTTTCTTGTGCTAGCACAAAAGAAAACGTATTTTTGCTTATTGATATAGCGCGCATGCGCGCGACCGAAATGAAGCGAAGCGGAATTGAGGTGCAGTGCTTATTTAGAAAGAAGAAGGCGCGCGACCGAAATGAAGCGAAGCGGAATTGAGGTGAAGTGCTTATTTAGAAAGAAGAAGGACTACAACCGAAGCGAAGCGGAATTGAGGTGCAGTGCTTGAGGTATAGCTTATGACAACAAGGAGGTACATGTATGCGAAGTTATAAAAGAAAAGACTATATATCCTGGGATGAATATTTTATGGGAGTTGCATATTTATCATCGATGCGCTCAAAAGACCCAAATACTCAGGTTGGAGCATGCATAGTAAGTCAGGATAATAAGATTTTATCTATGGGATACAACGGACTTCCTGTGGGATGTGACGATGATGAATTTCCATGGAATCGTGAAAGTGACAGCCCGTATGACAATAAATATTTTTACACAACACATAGTGAATTGAATGCAATATTAAATTACCGAGGTGGAAGTTTAGAAGGAGCAAAAATATACGTGACATTATTTCCCTGTAATGAATGCGCAAAAGCAATTATCCAATGTGGAATAAAAGAAGTTATTTACGATCAGGACAAATATGGAGATACACCAGGGGTAAAGGCGTCGAAACGAATGATGGACGCTGCAGGTGTAAAATATACTCGCTATAAAAAATCAAATAGAATTATAGAAGTGGATTTATAATTTGCACATATTTTAACTGCATAGAAAAGAGATATGCGAATACAAAAGAGGGAATTATCCAAATTAAATGACGCAAAGTATAAATTGTTTTTCATTATGATAGATGTCGATAAATTTAATAAATTTTCTAAATTTGGTTAATATAAAAATAAAAAGGATTTAGAAAATGAAAAGTATTGATACAATAAAGTTGTTGCAGGAATGCGATGCCGGGACCAAAATGGCGGTAGCGTCAATAGACAATATGCTTGATAAAGTAGGAAGTCAGCAGTTGAAAAATGTCCTAGAAGAAAGCAAATCGCATCATGAAAGTCTAGGAAATCAAATTCATGATATGTTAAATGAAAGAGAAGCTTTTGAAAAAGAACCAAATCCAATAGCAAAAGGAATGTCTCGTGTGAAAACAGGTGTAAAAACAACAATGGAAAGCGGAGATGCTACAATTGCGGATTTGATTACAGATGGTTGCAATATGGGAATTAAATCTTTGCACAAATATTTAAACCAATATGAAAAAGCTGAAAAAAATGCTAAAGAAATGGCAAAACAAATAATAGAAATAGAGGAAAAACTCAGGAGTGAAGTCGCAGAATATTTATAGTGGCAAAATTAATAATAATTGCATACAATGTAAATAGGCAAGAATACTTGCTAGATTTAAGCACGTCGTTACTTTGAATGCAAACTTTTAATTTAAGTGCTTCACTACTTTGAATGTGAACCTTTATTTTGAGCACTTGGCAGCTTAAAATGCGAATCATTATTTTTTTAGGGAGATAAAGTTCTTATCTCCCTGTTTTTGTGTATTATATGAATTAAATTTTATCGCTTGTAAAAACAAGCACGTCATTTACTATTGATTTCTTCTTTGAATTTCATATAAAAGAAGAACCATAATTGTATCTTTTAACCAATCATCTTCGGGATATATTATGCAGACATCATTTTCGCAGGCTGCATTTTCCATATGAACAATCTCAAAAATTCTATCCCTGATACCTAAAAGTCTGGTTTTATCAGGATATTCGTCGTACATAGGACTGCCGACATAATCCATTTTATCGCACTCTTCTTCTATAGTACTTTGAATTTTTGCAAAAGCTTTAGGGTACATTTCCTTAACATAATCAATTTTGTTAGAAAAAGAAGAATCCATCTTGATAAAAAAGCCTTCACTAAGTGAACTTTGCTGTATATAAACGGGTATATAATTATAAATCATTTTCAAATCCGACTATTTTCTTAATATATCTATATGACAAAATAAAAAATAACGTGATTGAAAAATAGACAAAATTCACATTAAAGCGTCAGAAAATTATTGTGGTAACGCATAAAGTAAAATTGCAAAAAAATGAAGGATGCTTCCAAGTAAAATAAATAAATGGAAGATAGAGTGCATATATCTGTGGTTTTTTCCAAGCCCATATAAAACAGCACCAACAGTATAAGCAATTCCACCGGAAACAAGTAATACAACTCCACCCATTCCCATAACTTCAAATGTCTGTCTTATAAAGAATATGATGCACCATCCCATGGCTAAATAGCAAATCATGGAAAATACGTTATATTTCTTTAAATCTATAGCAGTAAGCGTACATGCAACTACTGCACAACCCCAGACAATACCAAATAAAACCCATGCGATAACAGGATATTTAGGCATCATTGCAACAAGTAGTACAGGAGTATAACTTCCTGCAATTAAAAAGTAAATAGTGCAATGGTCAAGAACCTGCATAACTTTTTTGGCTTTGCCCGGTTTCAAACCGTGATAAATACTGGACATTGCATATAGGTCAATAAGAGTAATTCCATAAATGATACTACTTATTACACCGATAGCACTTCCGTGTTTAGCTGCCATAATAATACATAATACCATAGCTGCTATGCCTAATGCTCCCCCAACAATGTGGGATACCATATTAAAAATCTCTTCCCCTTTTGTGTAATCAGGGAGTTCTCTGTCGTCTAATTTAATTCTTTTAGCCATTTGACACCTCCAAAACATAACATGTAGTATTCAATACTACATCAGTATAACACAGTGAAATTTATAGTCAACAGTAAAATTCAAAAAGAAAAATAGAAAAAATTATAAAAAGGTATAGACAATTTGAAAATATGCATATATAATGTGAGTACACTAAAAACAACAAAAAGTATATAGAAAGGAACAAAATAAATGAAAACAGGTATGCTGGGAATTTACGATGTTGATAGCAACTATGCGAATTCGCTTATGGAGTACATAAGTGACAAAAGAGGAATACCGTTTCGCACGGTTGCATTTACAGAATTAGAGGCACTTAAGGAATTTGCAAAAAAAAGAGAGATAGATATTTTGTTGATATCTGCAACTGCAATGACGCATGATATTGCTGAATATAATATTGGAAAGATAATTTTGCTGACGGATGGTAACGTATTTGCCGAATATATAAGTTATGCATCGATTTATAAATATCAATCTTCAGAAAATATTATAAGAGAAGTAATAAATTATTATGTCGATATAAGCACTGCGGAAGGCGTCGGGTCAGTTTTGGTTGATGATGTTGAAGTAATTGGAGTGTATTCGCCAATTGGCAGAAGTGGAAAGACCACATTTGCAATTACTTTAGGACAGGTTTTAGCGAAAGAGAAAGAAACCCTGTATATAAATATGGAAGAGTTTTCAGCATTGTCAAAGATTTTTAATAAAGAATACAGCGGAGATTTGTCTGACCTAATGTATTTTTACAAGCAGAATCCGGAGTCGTTACCATTAAAACTTAAAGCGATAGTTAACAGCATAAATGAAATGGATTACATACCGCCTTCGATGTTTTCTAATGACTTGAGAAGTTTAGATAGTAGTGTTTGGTTAGGAATGATACAGGCAATTATTAATTCAGGAATGTATAAGACGATAATTTTAGATTTAAGTAATATGGTTAAAGACATTTATGAAGTGCTGGAGTTTTGTAACGTAATTTATATGCCAATGAATGATGACAGAATGTCGCTTATGAAAATATCTGAATTTGAAGAATTTATATTTAAAACAGAGCAGGAAGAGTTGTTAGATAAGATTGTTAAGGTAAAATTGCCTATTTGTAATGAAAACCAATGGGATGAAGATTATTTTGATAAGCAGATTTGGGGTAGTTTAGGTGATTTTATAAGAAAACTGTTAAAAGAGGAAGTGGCTTGAAAACAAAAGTTGATTTAGAAGAATTGCGTGAAAAAATAATTGAAGAGATAGACATGACAAGAAATCCTAATGATGAAGAGCTTCATGAAATAATTGATTATGTTATTGCAGGAGTTGCCAAGTGCAGACTTATGCCACTTTATGACAGATGGGAGATACATAGACAATTGTATGATTCAATCAGAGGACTTGGAATTTTAGAGGAACTTTTGGCAGATGATAATATTTCTGAAATTATGATTAATGGAGTGGACAATATTTATGCAGAAAAATTTGGCCGAATTGTAAAAATAGATGGGAAATTTCCTTCGGTAGAAAGGTTAGAGGACGTAATTCAGCAGATTGTTTCAGCAACAAATAGAAGGGTAAATCAGTCTGATCCTATAGTGGATACAAGATTGCCTGACGGTTCAAGAGTAAACGTGGTTTTGCCCCCTGTTGCGATTGATGGAGCCGCAGTAACAATTAGAAAATTTCCGGCTGACCAGATAACAATGGAAGATTTGATTAAATGGGGTTCTATCACAAAAGAGGCAGCCGATTTTCTTAAAAAACTTGTAGAGGGTGGATACAACATTTTTATAAGTGGAGGAACAGGTTCAGGCAAGACTACATTTTTAAATGCATTGTCCAATTATATTCCGCAGGATGAGAGAATTATTACGATAGAGGATTCGGCAGAATTACAATTGCTCAATACTGATAATTTGGTACGAATGGAAACAAGGCAGGCGAATACTGAGGGTGAAAATGAAATAACAATCAGAGATTTAATAAAGACAGCTTTGAGAATGAGGCCGGACAGAATAATTGTGGGAGAAGTAAGAGGCGCAGAAGCGGTGGATATGCTCCAGGCCATGAATACAGGACATGACGGTTCAATGTGTACAGGTCATGCAAACTCTGCACAAGATATGATGTACAGACTTGAAAACATGGTTTTGACAGGAATTGATATACCACTTGAAGCAATAAAATCACAGATTGGAGCAGCAATAGATATAGTGGTTCATTTGGGAAGATTAAGGGATAAGACACGAAAAGTTATGACCATACACGAGATGGTGAAAGATGAAAATGAAAAAATAAAACTTCAACCATTATATGTATATAAGGAAACAGGTGAAAGAAATGGTATTGTGCAGGGTAGTTTGGAAAAAACAGAAAAGAAACTAAAAAATAATGAAAAATTAGCAGCACATGGAATAGAAATATAGGTGTATAAATGGATTACGAAAAGTATGTGTTTAACAGGAAAGAGCTGTTTAAGTATCTGATAATGGCAATAGGATGTGTGCTTATGATTGCCAAATTATTTTATGGCAAATATTTATATGCAGTGCTTTTATCACCTTTAATAATAGTTATTTTAAGAATTAAAAAATTGCAATTAAAAAGAAAGCGTAAAGAAGAATTAGAGGCACAGTTTAAAGATATGCTAATGGGAATGGCTGATGCGATGAGTGCAGGCGCATCTTCAGTAACAGCATTAAAAGAAAGTTATAAAGAGATGTTGGGAATGCATGGTTATAACAGTTATATTTGCCAGGAATTAAGGATTATATTATCAGGAATTAAATTAAATGTTCCGTTAGAAAAATTGTTAAAAAATTTTGCAGAGAGGGCAAATATAGAAGATTTAAATTTGTTTGTAGCCGTATTTGAAATAGCGCAGAAAAAAGGTGGAAATATGATTCATGTTGTAAAAAACGTAGCTGATAATATACGACAGAAATCAGAAGTAAAAGAGGAAATAAGAGTAGCTATAAACGGAAAAAAATATGAACAAAAAATAATGAGTACAGTTCCCGTTATTTTAATTGGATATATGCTGATTTCTTCACCGGGGTTTTTAAATGTTATGTATGAAACATGGATGGGAAAAGGCATTATGACAATCGGGTTAATAGCGTATGTACTGGCAATCGTATGGGCACAAAGAATTATGGATGTTGAAATTTAATTATTTTATTGAAGATTATTGAGGTTGAGATTTAATGATTTTGGAAAGATGGATTATGGTAATGAAATATAGATTGTTAGATATCAGGGAAAATGATAGCGAATGAAATTGGAGAATAGATGGCAGGTATAGTGTTATGTAGTAGTGGTTTAGTAATTTTACTTATACTTTTATTAGTGACAGGAAGATACAAAATAAAGTATAGAAAAAGACTAAAAAATAAGTTGGATAAGGACGAGCATCCTTTGTTAAAACTTTATGGATTATGTTTTTGGATAAATGATAAATTTGTTGTGAAAAAATGCAAAAACCTATATAAAAAAAGTGATTCAAAATTAAAGAAACTATATGTCAGGGAAGACATAGATGAATACCGATATTTGTATATGAGTAAAAAGATAGCGAATAGTATCGCTGTATTAGTAATAGTTTTAATTGTTGGATTGGGTATAGGTGTTAATGAATATGGAGAAGCAAAAAATAAATTATCAGAAATACAAAGAAATAATCCGGGTGAGGGAGAAAAAGAGTATTCACTCATTGCAAAAGGTAAAGATAACAGTGAAGAAATAACTGTTAACGCTGCAGAAAAAAGTTTGACTATTGATGAATGTTATGAACAACTTGATAAAAAAAAGCCGGAAATATTAAAAAAAGTTCTAGGTGAGAACAAAAATGTTAATAACATTTCGAAAAAACTGAATTTAATAACAACTGATGATGATAAGGAAATTGATATAAGATGGGAAATTGATAAAAAAGATGTTATTGATTCATCAGGAAAAATTATTAAGGAAATAAATGATAAGGGCGATGATGTAAAACTTACAGGTTATTTGTCTTTAGAGGATGTAACGATAATATATGAAATTCCTTTGCATATCACCGGGAATGATGAAATTGATTCAGTACAGGATAAGGTTCAGGAAATAGCAGATGAAAATCTGTATGAAAAAACTATAAAACTACCCCGAAAAATAAATGGTAAAAGTATTGAATTTTATAGTGATGTAGACACCGTTGCAGATAAATTTATAATTATAGGGCTGATTTTTGCTATTGCAATATTCTTTTTTGAAGACAAAAATCTGGACAAAAATTTAAAGAAAAGAGAAAGTCAGATGGTAAGGGATTATCCTGAAATTATTAGTAAGCTGCTTTTATATAATGGTGCCGGCATGTCGATACGAAATGGTTTGGAAAGAATTGTTGCAGAGTATAAAAGAAATTTGAATTTAGGCTATAGATATGCATATGAAGAACTGGATTATACATTAAATGCAATGAATAGTGGTATTAATGAACAGCAGGCTATTAGTGAATATGGAAAAAGAAGCGGAATTCATTGCTATATAAAACTGGCAAATATTTTACAACAGAACATTAAACGTGGAACAAGAGAAATGGCAGTAGCTTTGCAGGAGGAAATGGATAATGCGTTAATTGAAAGAAAAAATAAGGCATTAAAAGAAGGAGAGGAAGTCGGAACGAAACTGTTAGGACCAATGATAATAATGTTGATTGTAGCAATGGGCATTGTCGTGGCTCCGGCACTTATGTCAATAAAAATATAAAACAGGATAGCAACATAAATAATGTAGAAATGGGAGAAATATATGAGAGGTTTAATAGATAAATTAAAGAAAAATTTAGTAGATTTTGGACAAGATGAGTCAGGTATGGGTGTAATTGAAGTTATTTTAATAATATTGGTTTTAGTTGGACTTGCACTAATTTTTAAGAAACAGATAGGAGATATTGCAGATGGAATATTTACTTCAATAAAAACTCAAGTAGGCAAGTTTTAATGAGATTAAAAGCAAGCGTAACTATATTTTTAAGCCTGGTTATAACTGTGGTTATAGTTGTTGTATGTACTGTAATTGAGTCAGCAAGAATAAGTGTTTCGCAAATGGAAGGAAAAGCTGCAACATATATGGCAGTTGAATCCGTTTTTGCAGGATATGGAAAACAGTTATATCAGGATTATGGAATATTACTTGCATGGGAACAGGAGCCGTTAGGTAATCAGGTTACAAGATATATGCAGGATAATATAAATATGGCAGATTTAGATTTTAAAAATTATGATTTTTCAAATATGGAGATAGAAAGTGTAAATATTTTAAAACAAAAATACGCCACAGATAAAGAAGGAGACTTATTTGTAAAACAAGTAGTTGATTATGCAAAATATATTGTGGGAATTGATGCTGTTAATAAATTAATTTCCGATTCCGAAGAAGAAAATAATAATAAGGAAACATGTAATGAAATAAAAGAAAATAGTAATGTTACAAATATAGCCAATGATGTTTCAAAAGAAATGATAGGAATCGTAGAAAAAATAAACACTCAGATTGATGAACTAAAAAACACAGAAAAGTTAAAAGGAAAAATGTCAGCGGTGTTTCAGAAATTTAATGATTTAAAAACAAATGTAACGGGTCAAAACCAGAATCAAAATATTCACGATAAAAAGGTTAAGAAGTTTTGGAATAAATATAAGAAACTAAAAAATCTATTGAAAATAGAAGACACTTTAATATCAAAAACTTTAACAGATATGGATACATATGTTGAAAATAAAAATGCTATAGAAAAAGAAATGAATGGCGATTTTTCAGGATATGAGGATTATATAGAAGTAGATAGAGAAAGTTTGAAAACAATAAAAAATTCAATAGAAGAAATAATGACAGCTTCAAATGTGGATGCAGATATTAATCAAAGTAATATCGGTGAAATAGAAAAATTGCTTGATAAGGTAAAAAGCATTGAAAAAGGTTTATGGGATCTAAAAAAAGGAAATTCTAATGGCGATGCTAAAGAAGAAAAAAACTTATATGAAAGAGCAAAAAGTTTAATAAGCGATGGTGTATTAGGAATTGTTTTAGAGGATGTAAACAATATATCTACAATGCAGATAAGAAATCTAAATCTGCCAACAACATTAGAAACAGATGGTAATAAGAAAGCAGATTTAATAAAGGATATTACAAACAAAGGAATCTTTGTGAAGTATATAGAATTGTACTTTAACAATTATGCAAAAATTTCTGAATATGGAAATGATGATACAGCCTTAAAGTACGAAATGGAGTACATTTTAAATGGAAATTTAAATGATAAAGACAATCTTACAGAGACTATTAAAAAATTAGTTGAAGTTAGAAATTTATCAAATGGAGCGTATTTAATAACGGATGGCGAAAAGATGCAGGAAATAACAACTTTGGCTGAAACGGTAGCCACGGCTATTGGAATGCCATTTTTAACGCCGGTTGCTCAGGCAGTAATAATAGAGGCGTGGGCACTGACAGAAGCGGTTATTGATGTAAGGCAGTTATTAAATGGAGAAAAAGTACCGATAGTGAAAAACAGTGAAAACTGGAATAGCAGCATAAAAAATATCGGGACATTTGAAGACGGACGTAAAAACAATACAGGGTTAACTTATACACAGTATTTGCAGACAATGATTATGACACAGAAAACAAAAAATACTGTTTTTAGAACTATGGATTTAGTGCAGGTAAATATGCAAAAAAGATATAATAAGGATTTTTTAATTTCAGAGTGTTTTGGAATGTGTGAAGTTGAAGCAAATCTTAGAATAGAACCGGTATTTACGTCGTTACCAATAGTGTCACATTTAATAGGTAACAATAACGAAAGTTATGTTTATAAAACCAAGATGGAATATGAGTACTGATTTAAAAATAGCGTTGAATGTAGAACGCAACATTAAAAACAACGTTGAATATAGAACGCAATATTAAAAACAACGTCGGACATAAAACGTAACATTAAAAACAACGTCGAACATAGAACGTAATATTAAAAACAACGTCGAACATAGAACGTAATATTAAAAACAACGTCGAACATAGAAAACAATATTAAGAATTATAAATTTAAACAGATAGTTGAGAGTTTTGTAAAAATCTGATTAGCAGAATAAATGTGAGGTAAATAATAATGCCCTTTTTCATAAGAACAATAAAGCCAAATAAAACAATAATAAAAAATAAAAATAATAACAAATGTGCATCTCTCCAAGTGCAAAAGCGTAAATTTTATAACTTGTCTGGAAAAAGGGTATTTTTATTTGCCTTACATAATGTAAATAACTCATGTAATATAAAAAGTTCAAATAATTTAAAGGGCTCATTAGCGATTGAGGCGGCGCTTGCCATGTCAGTATTTTTATATGCATCTTTTGCAATGATTCATTTTATTTTGATGTTTAACTGGCAGGTTTCTATGCAGATGAATATAAATAATATTGCAAAGGATACAGCAAAGAAAATGTATTATTTGGAAATTGCCAATAATATTACAAATAATGACAAAAACGGGGAAGAAACACGGAGAAGCATTAACAGTAAGTTTAAAGAATATGAAAATAAAAAGGATGATGTAGACAATGACGAAATAGGACAGGACAATAATAAATTTTGTCAGGAAAATGTAATAGGTGTAGCTTATTTATATGGAAAACTGGTTAAAGAAATAGGCGTGAAAAATAGTGCTCAAAAGCTGGTTGATTTGAGTAAAAGTAAAGTGGATATGAATGATGGTCTGGTAGACATAATAGCTATTTCAAGGTATAAATATCCCTATTTTTCTAAAGACAATCAGATTCAAATTGTTCAAAGAGCAAGAATGAAGGCATGGACAGGACGTGACTTAACACAACAGTTGAACCTTGTTTATATGACGGATGGAGGAAAAGTTTATCACACAAATATTGACTGTACATATTTAAATTTAAACATAGAAAAAACTTCTTATTTGGAAATGACACAAAGAAGAACCGGTAGCGGGAGCAAATATAAAGCATGCAGTATTTGTGTGAATAAAAAAATAGCTGATAGCCAAGTGGTTTTTATAACGAAGGAAGGAAAGAAATATCACACGGACATAAATTGCAGAGGACTTACAAGAAGGGTAATTACATTAGATATTTCTCAGGTAGAAACGAAAAATGCATGTAGTAAGTGTGGAGCAACAGAATAGGATGTTAAACATAGTGTAAGTTGTTCGTATGTAAATTTTAATTCAGTGTGAAACAATAGAGTAAGATGTTAAATTGGATAATTAGTGGAGTGTATTTATGTGGATGCACGATAATGGATATTAAAAAGAAAGAATTAAATTTAATATATTGCACAATATTTTTTATAGTTGGTATTGCGTATGCTTTGCTTTACTTAAATGGAAATATGGAGGGGCTGATATTTGCATTAATGCCGGGAATAGTTCTTCTGATTTTAAGTATGCTTTTCTCGTCGCAAATAGGAATTGGGGATGGAATTATGATAATAACATTAGGATTATTTATGAATGTAGTGTATTTACTTTCAGCATTGGTATGGGCTTTTATTTTTGTTTCATTAATAGCAATATTTAAAGTTTTGTCTAATAAGAAAACAACAATTCCGTTAGCTCCATTTTTACTAATAGGACAAATATGTGTGATAGTAAATAATTTAAGAGGGTGAGAATGTAAGATGAAATATAAAAAGAGGGTGGAGGATAGGGTGGAAGTTTATGGAAAAATTATAAACTTAAAGCAAAAATTTATAGACTTAAAACAAAAACCTAAGTTAAAAGGTGAAATGACAATAGAAGCAAGCCTTGTAATGCCAATGGTGTTTTTAATGCTGGCGTTTACTTTATTTATGGCATTTTATCTTCATGACATAGTTGTTACAAAGGTATATGTTTATGGTAAATGCATAGAAATGTATGATAAAAATGAGAAAACAGAAATGGAAAGGTTAGCCACAAAAGCTATAGATTCGATACCGGTATTTGTAGCGGATAATAAGATAAAAAAGGTAAATAAAAGTGCGGTTACGATAGAAAGTAAATATAATTTTCAAATGAGATGGATAAAAAATATTATGGATAATGATGAAGATATAGAAATTAAAATAGAGAAAAATATGGATGAGCAAAAGATGTATATTTGCAAGGCAGTTATTGATTCTAAAGCAAATTGATAAAGGCAGGTAAAGAAAGTTGAGGGTGTGAATGGAAATATCTTATAAGAAAGACGGAATAAATAATTATATGATTATAAGAAATCAGAAGGACGTGGAAAATGACTACAAACTTCAGATGTTGATTAATAATAAAATAGAAGGAATTTTAAGTATAAATATAAAGAAGATTAATAATGAAAACCAATTCTATTATGATATAACGTCAAAAAATTCCATGAGAAGTTTATTTGTAAAAAATAAAGTAGGAGCCAAAGATATTGAACAGTTTATAAACAGTATGGCGATAGTAGCAAAATCTATGAAGGAATATTTGCTTGATATTAACAATATAGTTTTTGATATGGACATGATTTACTGGGATTCAAAAAAGAAAGTATATAATTTTTGCTATTATCCATTTACTGAGCAGGGAATGAAAGAAGGTCTGAACGGACTTTTTTTAGAATTGTTAGAACTTTTAAATCATAATGATAGGGAAGCGGTTGTAATAGGTTATGGACTGCAACAGAAAATAATATCAGAGAATTTTACAATTACAGAGCTAAAAGAATATGTAGCTGAAAATATAAAAATGCCAGGAAATAATATTAATAAGTATTCATATGAAAAGGCTAAAAAATCCAATTATTATAATGAAAAGCAAAATGATGACTTGGAAGATTTGGATAATATTATAGAAGAAGATGCAGACGAATATTTTGATAGTACAGATTTTGAAAATGACAATATAAATAAAAGATTCAGCAATAAAAACGAAAAGGAAAGAAAACAAAAAGAGAAAAGGGCAAATAAGAAAAAAGAAAAAGAGAAAAATAGAAAAAAGAATAAAGAAATAAAGGAAAATATAAAGGATAGTGCAAAAAATAAGAATGGAAAAACAAACACAAAGAGTAAGAAATGGTGGCAATTCTGGAAGAGAAGTAAACCAAAGAAAAGAGAAGAACTTTTAGAAAATAATTTTATAAAATTAGAGGAGACGGATGGATTTGATGATATTGAAAAATTTGTAGCAAGTGAAATGCCTGTTAAAGAAAGGGATTCTATTGATGAAGAGGCTACGGTTCTTCTTACATCAAATGTTCATAGTACAGGTATTTTACTAAGGAGTACTGACATAGAAAATCCTGTAACAATAATTCCAAATGGATTTCCATGCATTATAGGTAAAAGTGGGAAAAGTTCAGACTATAAATTAGAAGAGCAGTTTATAAGCAGAGTTCATGCAAGAATATATGAAGAAATGGATGGATATTATATAGAAGACTTAAACTCATCTAATGGAACTTTTGTTAATGGCGAAAAATTAAAGCCACATACGCAGGTAATGTTTCAGTTAGGGGATATAATAATGTTAGCTGATATGGAATTTGTTGTGGAATAATAAAAGAAAAATGGTATAATGGTCTATATTATATGTTAAAAAGTCAGGAGAACCATAAGATGGAGGATAAGGTTGTACAACTAAAACAAATAATTGAAGAAAGTGATAATATTGTTTTCTTTGGAGGTGCAGGAGTTTCAACAGAAAGCGGTATTCCGGATTTTAGAAGTGTTGATGGACTTTATAACCAGAAATACAAATTCCCACCGGAAGAAATTATTAGTCATTCTTTCTATATGAAGAATAAAGAAGAGTTTTACAGATTTTATAAAGATCGTATGTTATATGAAGGTGCGCAGCCTAATGTCACACATAAGGCTCTTGCTAAATTAGAACAGATGGGTAAATTAAAAGCAATTGTAACTCAGAATATTGATGGATTGCATCAGATGGCAGGAAGCAAAGTTGTATATGAACTTCATGGCTCTGTAATGAGAAACTACTGCGAAAAGTGTGGAAGGTTTTATGACTTTGAATATGTAAAAAATTCAGAAGGTGTTCCACATTGCGAATGTGGTGGAGATATAAAGCCTGACGTAGTCTTATATGAAGAAGGACTTGACGAAGAAATCGTTGAGAAGGCTATTAAAGCAATAGAGGAAGCAGACGTTCTTATAATAGGAGGAACTTCCCTTATAGTATATCCTGCAGCAGGGCTTATTGATTATTACAAAGGGGACAAGCTTGTATTAATTAATAAGACAATGACAATAAGAGATTCAAGAGCAGATTTAGTTATTAATGACAGCTTAGGTAAAGTATTTAGCGAAATTATGGATATGTAAAACAAATAATTTAAGCCGGGTATATTTGTATAGAGATTAAAAGAAATAACATTTAAGTCTCAAATAGTCGGGAATACATTAAACCATACATAATTAATATAAACATAATAAGAAAATGCGGTTGACAGTGATAAGCTTTTTATAAATAAAGGCCCCATCACAGTTAACCGCATTTTTTCGATGAATGTCGCAAAAGAATTTTTACATATATTTTTACAAAACCTAATTTGACAAATTGTGCTTTTTTCATGTGCTATATTCTACAAGAAATAAATGTAGAGGAGGGCTCATGATAGAGATGGTTTATAATGGAAAAGAATCCAAAGGACAAAGTGAAGTAAGGTTGCCAAAAAACATTCGCCAAATTGGTGACAACAATTCTAAAAAGAAAATATATGTAGAAGATTATGTAATGAGCAACTTAAAAAAGGAACCGGAAAATGAAGATAACATAAGATATGGTGTTCTTCTTGGTGAAACAAAAAAGGTAAAAGGTTATTCATACATATTTGTAAAAGGAATGGCAGAAGTAAACGACGTAATCGAAAACAGCATAATATTTAACGATGAAATTTGGACAAACATATATAAAGATATAAAAAGATACTTTGACGAATTTGATATTGTGGGCTGGTTCATATCTGTTCCGTACAGAGTAAAAGATGATATGTCAGGAATAAAGAAAATACATCTTGATAACTTCGCCGGAAATGATAAAGTCTGCTTTTTAAGTGATAGAACGGAAAATGAAGACGGATTTTTTGTGTATGAAAATGGAAATTTGAACAGACAAAGCGGCTATTACATATATTATGAAAAAAATGAGAAAATGAAAAAATATGTGAGGGAGAGGGAACAAAATAAAAATAGTATCAATGAAAATATTAAGGAAAATATAAAAAATAATAAAAAAACAGATGGTAAAATAATAAAGGAAAATGATGAACAATTAATAAAAGAAGAGGCAAATAAATATAATGGAGAAAATGAAAATCATAGCGTTGTAATGAATAAAGCTTCGTCTAAAAGTAAAAACCAAAAATCAGAAAACGATGAGGAGGCAAACACAAAGAGCGGGCAGACGATAGAAATGCCTGACATTTTAGGAAAAAAGAAAAAGGACATATATGCTAATAAGCAGGTTGATAACAAAACGGAAACACCTGAAAAATTAAATGGAAAAAATAAGCAGAAACGCATTGCAGAAAAAAACAGCAGAATTTCGGATTCGTTTCAGCTTAGAAAAGCTATAAGTGAAAGAAAAAAAGAAATTGAAAACCAACATAAAAATGGAAGTGAAAATTCAGGCAAAGTTAGCAAAGTAGCGGTTGGAATCAGTGGTTTGCTAATAATTGCTCTTTTACTGTCAACAATTGTTATGCTAAATAATTATGGTGAATTAAAAAATATAAAAACATCATTGGAAAATATAAATGACAACAAAAATTCTCAGGCAGTAAATCAGATAATAGATTCACTATCAACATCAGAAAGCACGGAGAATAACAACGAAACAAAATCTGATAGTAAGAAAGAAAAGAATGACAAAAAGAATACACAGCAAAAGCAATCTGAAAATGGGCAGAACGATGATTCTTCACAGACCAATCCAGATGATGGACAAAATTCATCACAACCTAAGACAGATGATATGCAGAATGATAATTTATCGCAGACGCAGCAATCTGAATCACAGGATAATAGCGGATTAACGCAGCAGAATAATTCATCAAACACACAATCCGATATACAGGATAATGCCCAATCACAACCAAATAATGATGGAACAGGAACGGAAACTGAACCACAAAACAAATCAACAAATGTACAGGCAGGCATATATGGAGGAGCAATTCATACAGTAACTCCCGGACAAACCTTATATGATATCAGTATGACATATTATGGAAATAGTGATATGGTTGACAGAATAAAGGCTTTTAACGGAATAGGAGACGATTACAAAATAATAGAAGGTCAGCAGATAAAATTGCCATAAAAAAATATATATTGTATAATCTGAATAAAATGTACATTGTGCATTGAAGTATAAAAGAATATAATTGAGGAAAACTGAAACGCAGATAAGGTACAGGAAGTAAGAAAAGTGAAGTTAGCAAAGAAAAGAAGAAAACTCAGAGTGATTAGACCTGATACAGTAATTGAGTCAGAAAAATCACGGGAAGATAAATCAAGAAATCTAAAAATAAAGGTAATAACAATAATTGGAATTGTATGCGCATTACTTTTAGCAATATATTTATTTTGTGTTTATCGCACATACAATAACTACAAAGTCAGAAAGACAATAAAGATAGAAACAGGAACAAACAGCCAGTATCAGGCGTTTGGCGAATTTGTAGTAAAATATAGTAACGATGGAATTTCGTACATCAATGGAACAGAAACCATTTGGAACGAAGCGTATGAAATGAAATCACCAATAGTAGACGTTTGTGGAGATTATTTAGCGATAGCGGATAAGAATAGTAATACTATTTACATTTTCAATAAAAAAGGAAAAGTCGGTGAAGTAAACACAAGTTATCCTATAATTAAAATTGAAGTGGCACAACAGGGTGTGGTTGCGGCACTTTTAGAAGAAGCAAGTGCAAATTATATTGAATTATATGATAAAGAAGGAAATCTTATCGTTTCACACAAATCATTGCTTAGTGAAAATGGATTCCCATTATCGTTTTCAAATTCAAATGATGGTGAGAAAATGATGACATCGTACTTATCAATTAAGGAAGGAAGTACTGAAAATCAGGTAATTTTCTATAACTTCTCAAATGTAGGTAAAGACGAAGTTGACAGAGTGGTAGGCACATTTAATCAATATGGAGAAACTATAGTACCTGCAGTATATTTTGTGTCAAATGAAGATGCGATAGCGATTGGTGATAATGTTCTTACTATATATAAGATGAAAGAAAAGCCAACAATTAGAAAAGAAATAAAATTTGATAAAGAAATACAAAAGGTATTTTATAATGAAAAATATGTAGGACTTATATTTGAAAACTCAAAAGGGGATACTCCATATAAAATGGAAGTGTATTCTTTGAGTGGAGAAAAAATCATGTCTAAGGAAATAGAGATGAATTTGGACCATGTTAAATTTGCAGGAAAAAACGTGCTAATGTATGACGACGTTACATGTGAATTGATATCCCTTAAAGGCGTGGTTAAATTTAAACACGTATTTACAAAACAGTTAGACGCGATAGTTCCTATGGAAAGTACAAATACATTTTTGCTTATGACAAAAAATAAGATAGAAGAAATCAGTCTCAGATATAGTTTGAAGAGTCCGGTTACAAAGAATAAACAGACAGCAGAAGAATAAATAAACTGTTACAAGTTACAGATGAAAATAAATGGAGGAAAAATGGAAACAATATTAACAGTTGCAGTAATAGTATTTATCGCACTTATGATATTTATTGGGCAACATAGAGGAATGATAAAGATGATATTTTCGTTGGCATCGATGTTAATAGTTTTAATTTTAGTTCAGATATTAACACCAATTACGAAAGATTTTATAGAAACAACTCCGGTGTATGATGCAATTTCAAAGCAGGTTACACAATATGTGGATGAAAAAATAGTAGATGTATCAGACAGCATTTCCCAGACCGGAGAAACAGCTCAGAAAAATACAATTAACAGTTTACCGTTGCCAAAAAGTGTAAAGGAATCGTTAATTAAGAATAATAATGCTGATGGCTACATAGAATTAGGTGTAGAAAATTTTAGCCAGTATGTAGCAGAATATTTGATAGATTCTGTGTTAAATGCATCTACATTTATTTTGCTATTTGTTGTTTTGACGCTGCTGGTTCAGCTGGTGGTTCATTTGCTTGATATAATATCAAAGCTTCCGGGAATAAATATGTTAAATAAAGGAGGCGGAGCTGTTATCGGACTTATAGAAGCAGTCTTTGTACTTTGGATTGCATGTATAATAATTACAGCATTTAGTGCAACAAGTTGGGGACAGCAGGCATGCGATGCAATTGGAAATAGCGTATTTTTAAGTCTGATATACGACAATAATGCAATTCAGATGTTTTTAAATAACCTCAATCTTCTTGCATAATATTTATGAAAATGAGAAGAATATCAGTAGATATTGCGGATAAATATTTATGGAAATGATAAAAATATCAGTAAGCGTCGTGAACAAATGAGAATAATATAGAAAATAAATATTAAAAATATTTAAAATAATACAAATATTGAAAATAATTGTTGACAAACACGATACTATTTGATAAATTAAAAAAGCTGTAAAAAGTGGATTGGAAAAATCCACTAAGGCTCCATGGTCAAGCGGTTAAGACACCGCCCTTTCACGGCGGTAACAGGGGTTCAAATCCCCTTGGAGTCATTCAAGAAATTATTCTTGACTGAAAAAAGAACAGTTGCTATAATGTAATAGTTCTATATTTTATGGCGACATAGCCAAGTGGTAAGGCATCGGTCTGCAACACCGCTATCACCAGTTCAAATCTGGTTGTCGCCTCTCTATTTAAAGAAATCTTAGCAATAAGATTTCTTTTTTTGTTATACACAATGAGCCAAATACTTTTAGCTTTTTGCTTGCAAAAAAAACTAAAAGTATTTGGCGAATGTTTAATCACCGAAAAGAAGCGAAGCGGATTTGAGGTGTTTAAACATGGCGAAGCCAAGTGTATAACAAAATACAAGACGAAGAAACGAAGCCGATTTGAGGTGTTAAAACATGGCGAAGCCAAGTGTATAACAAAATACAAGACGAAGAAGCGAAGCGGATTTGAGGTGTTTAAACATGGCGAAGCCAAGTGTATAACAAAATACAAGATGAAGAAGCAAAGCCGATTTGAGGGGGTTACACATGGCAAAGCCATGTGTGTAATACAACTAACTGGTATTGTCAATTACATAAAAACTGACTATTTATCTAATACCATATATTGATAAAATTGTTTAAATAAGAATTATATTAAAAGAAAAAGGTCAGAAATAAAGCAAAGACGTTCATATATGCTTGATGGATTTACAGATTTCTGATTAAAACAGGAGGAAAATTATGAACAATTCAACTGAAAAAATTGTTAAGTTAGTTTTAGCTGCAATGTTTGCTGCACTTGGATGCGTAGCAACAATGATTATCAGAATCCCTACTATTGGAACATCAGGATATGTTAACATTGGTGATACAGTAGTTTTATTAGCAGCATGGGTATTAGGAACATTTTATGTAGGCAACAAAAAAGGCAAATTAGTAGATGAAAATCTTTTCTTTGCAGCAGCCGCAGCAGGATTAGGACCGGCACTTGCTGATTTAATTGCAGGATACACAACATATGTACCTGGAACATTTATTATTAAAGCACTTATGGGTATTGTAGCAGTTCTTTTATTTAAGATAATTGCAAAGGCAAATAAGCATTTGGCATTTGCAGTTAGTGCAGTAGTAGCTGAGTTAGTAATGGTATTCGGTTACTTCTTATATGAAAGCACACTTTTAGGATACGGAATGACAGCAGCAGCTTCAATTCCAAGTAATGGAGTTCAGGGAATTACATGCCTTGTATTAGGACTTGTATTAGTTGAAGTTTTAAACGCAAGCAATGCATTTAAGAGCGTATTAAAAGTTAACTAAATAACAAATTATTAAGCTAATAATAAATATAAAAGGAGTTGCTGTAATTTTAGTTGCGGTAACTCCTTGATTTTTTATATAATAAAGGAGTACAATCACTCGTAGAAAACAGGAGGCGATTTTTATGTACGAGGAAATTAGAAAACAGGCAGAAAATGTTGCCAATGAAATATGTGATGCAGGTAAATTAAAAAAAGGACAAATCTTAGTAGTAGGTTGTTCATCAAGTGAAGTTTGTGGAGATAAAATAGGAACAAACTCAAATCTTCAGGTAGCTGAAGCAGTTTTTGAAGGAATTTATAAGGTCACTCAGGAAAGAGGAATCTATCTTGCTGCACAGTGCTGTGAACATTTGAACAGGGCGATTATAGTAGAGCGTGAGGCTGTGCCAAATGCATATGAAGTAAATGTTGTACCGCAGCCAAAAGCAGGTGGCTCATTTGGAACTACAGCATATAACACATTTAAAGATCCTATAGCTATAGAAGAAATTCAGGCAAATGCAGGGATTGATATCGGTGGAACTTTAATAGGAATGCACATAAAGAAAGTGGCTGTACCTGTTAAAATGGAAAATAATATAATAGGTCAGGCAAGGGTAATTGCTGCACGAAGCAGAGCGAAATTTATCGGAGGAGGAAGAGCTCATTACAACGAAGATCTAATGTAAATGATAAGAATAGTTTATTGTAATAAAGAATAAATAAAATACAGGAATAATTTATTTACTGAAGGTTTATATATATGGAGGAATATTTAATGTTGAAAAATTATACTGAAAAAACATCGGTTGCAAAAACGATTATAGCACTAATAGTAGTAGCAATATTAGAATTTATTGCGTTCTACATTTTGTTACCGCCACTTAACATACATGATATAGGAAGCTGGATTTTTCAGGGATTCTTTGTACTATTGTTTTTGATTGCAACATTTTTTTGCAGTAAGGAAAATAATATTGAGCAGCTAAGTGTAACAATAGTATCAAAAATTGTAACGGCTGTTATCACAATTGGCGTGGTTGTGGTAGTGATTGGCGGATTAACATCTTTAGAAATATTTAACGCTTCAAGATATTCAAGTCTTATCAAAGTGAAAGAATGCAAATTTGAAGATGAAATCGCCCAGACAGACACAGTCAATGATATTGCGCTTATGGATACAAAGAGTGCAAGAGTTGTCGGCGAAAGAGCAATTGGCTCATTATCAGACCTTGTAAGTCAGTATGTAATTAATCAGGATTACAATCAGATAGATTACAATGGCCAGCCAAAGAAAGTAGCAACGCTAGAGTATGCAGATTTTTTCAAATGGTTTAACAACAGAAAAAATGGTATACCGGGATATATTTTGGTAGACCCTGTGGAATTTGAAGCAGAATATATAAAATTAGACAAACCAATTAAGTATACTTCTTCAGCACGATTTAATGATAAATTACAAAGAAAACTTAGATTTGAATATCCTACAGCAATTTTTGAAGGATATTATTTTGAATTAGATAATGATGGAAATCCATATTATATTTGCCCAACATTAACTGCAAAGATAGGCTTGTTTGGTGGTAAAGACGTAAAAGGCGTTGTCATATTTGACCCTTGCACAGGCAAAAGCAAATATTATGATGTAAAAAATGTGCCACAGTGGGTAGACAGAGTTTATGATGGTGATTTGGCAACGAGAAAATTCGACTGGTATGGAACTTTGTCAGACGGATTCATCAATAGCATAATAGGTCAGAAGGATTGTAAAATAACAACAGAGGATTATGGCTACAAGGTAATGGATGATGACGTATGGATTTACACAGGCGTAACTTCTGTTATTGACGATTCATCTAATATTGGATTTGTAATGATAAATGCAAGAACCGGAGAAACAAGATACTTCAAGGCAGCAGGTGCAGAAGAATTTTCAGCAATGGACGCAGCAGAAGGCCAGGTCCAGAATTTAGGATACAAGGCTTCATTCCCTGCAATCATAAATATAGGTGGCGAGCCAACATATTTCATGGTTTTGAAGGACAAGAGCAACCTCGTAAAACAGTATGCCCTTGTAAATGTAAAAAAATACAGCATTGTTGCGACTGGAACAACGCAAAGAGATACGCTTTCTTCTTATAATAAACTTATGAAGGAAAATAATTTAGGCAACAAGCAGGCAATCGATGACATGAACAATGATTTGCCAAATGTAAATATACAGGTTACTGATATTGAGTACATTACAACAGACGGTGAAACTTATGTATATATTTCTGATGAAAATAACAATGTATATAAAGAATTGTTTGCTGAAGATGAAAGCCTTATTTTCATCAAGCCGGGCGCACAGATAACAATTTATTATGAAGAAGATAAGAAAGATGGCAAGAAAAATGCGGACGAAAGTCAGAGCACTACAGATGGTGAAAGTCAGGAAAATGGCTTGGATAATGCAAAATATGACAGCCAGAATATAAAGACAATTGTTAAATGGAAAGCTCAGGGAGAATAAATATAACACATTCTAAAAATTTGAAATTCACGAATTTTAAGAATATAAGATTATATTCTAAGACTGTTTAACAAATTTAATAAATTAAAAAACAGGGAGGCGATTAAAATGGATTACAAATTAGGCGATAAAGTTGTATTGAAAAAAGGTCATCCTTGCGGAACAAACGAATGGGAAATAATTCGCGTTGGTGCCGATTTTAAAATAAAATGTCTAGGCTGCAATCATATAGTAATGCTACCTAGAAAAACATTTGAGAAAAGTGTAAAAAAGTACTTGGGGAATGAGTAGGAAATTGGTTAAATAATGTAAATTATAATTTGAATAATTATCATAAAATAAGAAGATATTTCAGCAATGGAATGTCTTTTTATTTTTTCCAAAATAAAAAAGAATACTAATCCCACCATGTAGTTAATAAAATATTAAGAAAATCATTTAAAAGAAATAGTTGACATTATAAATATATATTGTATATTTGTATTAAGTAACTAATACAAATATACAATATATTAATTTGCGTTATATAAGGAGATGAGAGAGATGCCTTGGAAATTTGAGAGTGACAGACCAATATATGCTCAAATATTAGAGCAGATTAAGGAACGCATAATTGTGGGAGAATATCCGCCTGGAAGCAGGCTTCCGTCAGTAAGGGAATTAGCTACAGAAGCAGCAGTTAATCCTAATACGATGCAGAGAGCGATGGCGGAACTTGAGAGAGAAGGATATGTAGTAACTAATAGAACGACTGGTAGAACAGTAACAGATAATGTGGGAGTAATTATGGAATCTAAGAAGAGTACAGCAATAGAATTAACACATAAATACATTGAGAAGATGGAACAATTGGGGTTTAGCAAAGAACAGATTGTGAAAATTATAGAGGAGGGAAAATAATGAGCATAATATTTGAATGTAAAGATTTGACTAAAAAATATGGAGCTTTTACTGCAGTAGAGAATCTTAATCTTTCTATTGAAAGAGGAAAGATAATTGGCCTTTTAGGACCTAATGGAAGTGGAAAGACAACACTTATAAAGATGTCTAACGGTTTACTTACACCGACTAAAGGTGAGATATTAATTGATGGAAAGAAAGTAGGAGTTGAAACAAAGAGCATAGTTTCATATCTACCTGAGAGAACATATTTGAATGATTGGATGAAAGTTAAAGAAATGGTAGGATTCTTTGACGATTTTTATGAAGACTTTGATGCTCAGTGTGCTTATAAGATGTTTGAAAGACTTAATATTAACATTAATGATAAGTTGAAAACCATGTCTAAGGGAACAAAGGAAAAGGTTCAGCTTATTTTGGTTATGAGTAGAAAGGCTCAATTATATTTCCTTGATGAACCGATTGGAGGTGTTGATCCGGCTGCGAGAGATTATATACTTAACACAATTATAACTAATTACAATCCGGAAGCTTCTGTTATTATTTCAACACATTTGATTTCAGATGTTGAGCAGATATTAGATGAGGTTGTCATGATTAAGAATGGACATTTAGTTATGCATAAGACAGTTGATGAGATAAGAGAAGAGGAAGGAAAGTCAGTAGATGAACTTTTCAGGGAGGTATTTAAATGTTAGGAAAATTATTAAAATATGAATATAAAGCAACTTCAAGATATTTTATAGGATTATATATAGTTTTGGCGTTGCTTACAATTGGTAATAAAATTATGCTCATAATTGAGGACACATCAGATGTACAGTTGAGAGTAGTTGATATATTGTTTGGAATCATAATGGCAAGTTATGTCATAGCTATTATAGCAATCGCAGTAGCAACTGTTGTATTAATGTTAAGAAGATTTTATTTTAATATGCTTAAAGATGAAGGATATTTAACATTTACACTTCCGGCTACAGTAGGACAGCACATTGCAAGTAAAATGATAGTTTGTATTACATGGGTTATAGCAACAGTAGTATTGACTGGAGTTTCGATTTTTGTAGTAACTTATAGTAAAGATATCGATTATGCAAGAGGTATATCTTATAGTGTGCAGAAATTAACTCAATTAGGTGCATGGGGATATGTTGCTGAAGGCATAATTGCAGCAATAGTGACAGTAATAGGTATGCCAATACTTATGTATGCATGCTTAAGCATCGGACAGCTTTATACTAAGCACAGAGTAGTTGGTGCAATATTAGCTTACATTGGATATTACATAATAAATCAAGTTGTATCATCAGTATTTTTGGTTATATGTATGCATAGTTTAGGTAATAGTTACGATATTAGTGCATTTGCAAATCAGATATTTATATTTGGTATAGTTTTATCAATTGTGGTTTCGATTGCAAGTTATATAGCAACTTATTACATATTAAGTAAAAAGTTAAATTTAGAATAAAATTTTCTTGCATTTGCTCTTGAATTATGATAAAATGTCAATTCGTGATATATATTAATTTTCCTTGCTTTCCTAAATGAAATAGGGAGGCCAGAGACCAAAAGGAGGTAAGAAAGCATGAACAAGTATGAATTAGTAGTTGTTGTTAGTGCAAAACTCGAAGAAGAAGAAAGAGCCGCTGAAATCGAAAAGGTAAGCAACCTTGTAACACGTTTTGGTGGAACAATTACTGACGTAGAAGAATGGGGTAAGAAGAAATTAGCTTACGAAATTCAGAAGATGTCAGAAGCTTATTATTACTTCATTCACTTCGACACTGATAACACAGATTGTCCTAACGAAATAGAAGATCAGATTCGTATTATGGAAAATGTTATCAGATATTTGTGCGTAAAGGTTGAGGCATAGGTTTTTGAAACATAAAGAGGTATAATATGAATAAAGTTATTCTTATGGGTAGATTAACCCGTGATCCTGACGTAAGATATTCACAGGGCGATAGCCCAATGGCAATTGCCAGATATACATTAGCAGTTGATCGTAGATTTAGAAGAGACAACGACCAGCAGACAGCAGATTTCATTTCTTGCGTAGCATTTGGAAGAAATGGAGAATTCGCTGAAAAGTACTTACATCAGGGAACTAAGATTGTAGCAGAAGGTCGTATTCAGACAGGAAGCTATACAAACAAAGATGGTAATAAAGTTTACACAACAGAAGTTGTAGTAGAAAATCAGGAATTTGCTGAAAGCAAAGCAAGTGCTTCTAATAATGAAGGTGGTTTCCAGCCACAGGCACAGTCAGCTCCAACAGCTCCAGCCGGAGATGGATTTATGAATATCCCTGATGGTGTTGAAGATGTAGGATTACCATTTAACTTTTAGAGATTAGACGATTAACATAAACATAGTTAATTAGTATTATAGGAGGTCAAAACTATGGCATTTAATAAGAGTGAAAGACCTGATTCTCCAATGAGAAGAAGAGGCGGTCGTAGAAGAAAAAAAGTTTGCGTATTTTGTGCTAGTGAAAACAACGTAATTGATTATAAAGACACAAACAAATTAAAGAGATATGTATCTGAAAGAGGAAAAATTCTTCCTAGAAGAATTACTGGAAACTGCGCTAAGCACCAGAGAGCTCTTACAGTAGCAATCAAGAGAGCAAGACACGTTGCTTTAATGCCTTACACAGTAGAATAAGGTTATATAAAAAGACTTTCCATGTGGAAAGTCTTTTTTTGTCTTATAAAGGTATTTATATAGATAAGGTTTTTTTTATTTCATATCTCCTTAAAAGTCTAAATAAGGCGAAATGTTACAAATTAATATGATAATTTTAATGGTATAATTTAAAAGTAACATGAATAAAATGAAAGAGTAGTGCGTAGAAAAATAAATAATTATAGTGACGCATGAAAAAAATCAGAGACTAAAAGGAGGAAATATGAGAAATTTTAAACAAGTGGCAGCCATGACTCTCGCAGGAGTTATGACGGTTTCTATGGCAGGAGTTCAGACTCCGGCTGCAACAAATACGACATTTAGTAAAGCAGTATCAATGATGGACGTAAGTAATGCTACAGGCAGTGGAAATGTGGGTATTGATATTGCGGGGGACGAAGTGTCGGAGAAAATCAATGAGATTTTGTATAGTGTATACCGTGAGGCTCACAGAAATGACGATGATACAAAAGGTGAGGATGGAAGAACGGCATATAGGGCAGCATGGGATGATCATTCACAAAAACTAGGATTGCTTGAAAGCTATGATGAAAAAGAAGATACATATAAGTACACCGACAGATTTACAATTAATGCTAAAGTTTCAACAGAAATAGTAACTACAACTCAGTTTTCAGTTGAATTGGCAGGAAATATTGCAAACGGAAAAGAGATGAAACTCACAAAAATTGAATATAATAATGGAAATGTAAAAATTGATTTAGATTCATTTGTTAAATTCATGTCAGAATATTGTGGCATGACAACAAGCAAAGTGTGTGAAGCACTCGAAATTCCGGCGTTAAAATCAATTGAATTAGATTCTGTTGCAGAAATTAATAATATGTTAAAGGATAAATGTGGAAAATATTATCCTATTATCGGAGTGGAAGTTGTTGAACAGAAAGACATTGATAATAAATTATTTGAACAGGATGAATTAGGAAAAGTAATTGACTTAAAATATGGAGAGGAAGCAAAAGAAGCTAACTTTGCATTAACAGGTGAACAGGTTGTTAATACAGTAATGAATCTTGCAAAATTAGTGCTGAACACAGCAGATTCTGCATTTGCTAAATTTGAAACAACAAATGGAACGAAGACAACTTTTAAAGTTACAGATGAGCAGGCATCAGAAATTGTATTGGCTATTGCAGATGCCTTATCTTCAAATTCAAAAACTATAGTTGATTTGGTATTCGGTCAGTTAAAAGCTCTTCCGGGATTTGATGAAATATTAACAATGCCTGTAGAAGCAGAGAAATATATTTCAGACAATATGATTGAAAGCCTCAATAAATTTGCACAAGATATTAAAGATATAGCTACAACAGTTACAAAAACTGATGAAGATAATAACGAAATTAAATATAATCCTTTACAGGAAAAGTTAAAAGAAGAAGGAATTAAATTTGATGTAACGGTTAATTCTGATTTGACAGGTGAAAAAGGTTATAGAGATTATAAGGTTGATGGAAATTTTAATTATTCATGCCCGGCTGAAACTGATGGAGAAAGTGTAGAGGTGAAACCGGATACAGTTATAGCTGTTAAATTTGATTTTAACCTTAAAGAAAATGGTCAGCCGCCAGTTGAAAATCCAGCAAATAACGACGGAAAAAATAATGTGACTAATAACAATGCAAACAATACAACAAACAATGATTTGCAAAACACACTTATTATTGTAAAAGGTAAAAAGTATAAAGCTACATCAGCTGCAAATTCAAAGAATCCTACAGTAACATTTTTAGGAAATATAAATAAAAAGGCGAAGAATGTAAAAGTTCCTGCATCAATTAATTATAATAATGTTAACTATAAAGTTACAGCGATTGCACCAAACGCATTTAAAAACAACAAGAACATAAGAAGTGTTGTAGTTGGAAAAAATGTAAGAGTTATCGGAAAGAATTCTTTCAAAGGATGCAAAAATCTTAAAACTTTAGTTATTAAAGGTAAGAAATTGAAAAAAATTAAGAAAGGTGCATTTAAGAATGCTAATTCAAAAATTGTTATTAAATGCGCTAAAGGACAGGGAAAGAAATATAGAAAATTAGTAAGAGAAAGCCGTTAGGTAAATATAAATAATTAGTATAAAAGGCGTTGTACGAATTTAAATAATAGCTCCAGTCATGTTGGTAATAAAATATTTCCGACATGGTTGGAGCTTTTTGATTTGCACCAAAATGCTAAAATTGTTATATATTAACATGGTTGGAACTTTTTTATTGACTGGCTTAATTAAGTTTACCCAAATGCTAAAATTGTTATTTACTAATATGGCTGAAAATTTTTAAATTTGCACCAATGCTAAACTTTGTTTTTTATTAATATGACCGAAATTTCTTCTCTTATTTGACCTAAACAATATGAGAAGAATGTTTTAATTTATATGACTTATTAAGAGGGAAATCTCCCTTATAAATTGATAAAAAAATAACAATGTATCCAACTAAAAATAAAAACGTTTCAATTTAAAGATGATTGAACTGTTTTATAATTTGAAATGCCGATAAATAAAGGAAAGTAGCAAAAAAATTAATTAAAAGTCTATAATAAATAAAAACATTTTTATATTGCCGGAATATAGCAATTATAAATTCAGTATGTTATAGTTAAAAACAACAATAGTATGTGATTTCGGGAGGAATTGTAATGAGCACAAATATGTTTGGAGTGCCGGTAGAGGGATTTGCTCAGAAGAGTAAAGAGGCTGCCACAGAAGGTATTGTATTGTTAAAGAACGAAGGCGGAATGTTACCACTTACACAGGAAGATAAGATTTCAGTATTTGGTCGACCACAGATTGAATATTATAGAAGTGGTACAGGTTCAGGTGGTGCGGTTAATGTTGAATATGCTACTAACATCTTAGACGGATTTGAAAACAGCAATCTTAACATTGATGAAACATTAGTTGAAAAGTATAAGAATTGGTTAAAAGACCACCCATTTGATAATGGTGGTGGTGGATGGGCATGTGAACCATGGTTCCAGAAGGATATGCCTATCGATGAAGCATTTGCTAAGGAACAGGCAGCAAAGACTAACAAGGCGTTATACATTATAGGTAGAACTGCCGGAGAAGATAAGGATAACGCAATTTGGCAGGGAAGTTATATTTTAACAGATGAAGAAAAAGAAAATCTTAGAAATATAACAAAAGCATTTGATAATGTATGTATCGTTTTAAATGTGTCAAATATTATTGATTTGAGTTGGATTAATGACGAAGAATATAACGGAAGCATTAAGTCAGTAATTATTGTATGGCAAGGAGGTATGGAAGGTGGAACAGCAGTAGTTGATGTACTTTCAGGTGCTGAAACACCAAGTGGTAAGCTTGCAGATACAATAGCATACAGTATTGAGGATTATCCATCAACAAAGAATTTTGGTAATGAATTTAAGAATCTTTATGAAGAAGATATTTATATCGGATACAGATATTTTGAAACATTTGCACCGGACAAAGTTCAGTTTGAATTTGGTTATGGATTATCTTATACAACATTTGATATTGAAACACAGACTGTAAAAGAAAAGACAGATTCAATCGAATTGAATGTTAAGGTTACAAATACAGGTGACAAATTTGCAGGAAAAGAAGTTGTTCAGGTATATTATGAAGCACCTCAGGGTGAACTTGGAAAACCTGCAAGAGAACTTATTGCATTTGCAAAGACAAAGAAACTTGCACCGGGCGAAAGTCAGGAATTGACATTAGAATTTAAGATTTCAGATATGGCTTCTTACGATGATTCAGGTGTTACAGGACACAAATCATGCTATGTTTTAGAAGCAGGCGAATATAATATTTATGTTGGTAACAGCGTTAAGAATCTTACAAAGATTAATACATACAATGAGGAAGAACTTGTTCTAGTTGAAGAACTTCAGGAAGCAATGGCTCCTACAGAGGCTATAAATATTATGAAGCCTGGTAAGAAAAATGCTGACGGAACTTATGAAGTTACATATGTACCTGTTTCAACTCAGACAGTTGACATGGCTAAAAGAATTTCAGACAATCTTCCAATGGACATGCCAATAACAGGAGATATGGGAATTACACTTCAGGATGTTCGTGACGGTAAAGCAACATTAGAAAAATTTGTTGCTCAGTTGTCTATTGAAGAAATGGCTATAATCATTCGTGGTGAAGGAATGAGTAATCCACGAGTAACAAGAGGAACAGCATCAGCATTTGGTGGAATGAGTGATAGCTTATTTAACTACGGCATTCCGGCAGCATGTTGTGCAGATGGTCCTAGTGGTCTTCGCATGGAAGGAAAAGCAACACAGCTTCCAATTGGAACAGCTTTAAGTGCAACATGGAATACAGAACTTGTTAGAGAATTATATACAATGGAAGGTCAGGAATTATACAGAAATCAGGTTGATACTTTACTTGGACCTGGTGTAAATATTCGTCGTAATCCATTAAACGGAAGAAATTTTGAATATTTTTCAGAAGATCCTTTCCTTTCAGGAAAAATGTCAGTTGCTTCAACAGGCGGAATTAAAGATGGTGGCGCCTGGGGAACAATTAAGCATTTTGCATTAAATGGTCAGGAATCACACAGATTTAAGATTGATGCTGTATGTTCAGAAAGAGCAATCAGAGAAATCTATTTGAAGAGCTTTGAAATGGCTGTAAAGGAAAAAACAGTAATGTCCATTATGACATCATATAATCCGATCAACGGACATTGGGCAGCTTCAAATTATGACTTATGTACAACTATTCTTAGAAAAGAATGGGGATATAAAGGTTTTGTAATGACTGACTGGTGGGCAAAAATGAACGACGTTGTAACTGGAGGAAAAGAGTCAAATCAGGATACAAGAGACATGGTTCGCGCACAGAATGATGCTTACATGGTAGTAAACAACAATGGAGCAGAAATTAATTCAAATGGTGACAATACAGAGGCAGCAATAATCGAAGGAAGACTTACAGTTGGAGAACTTCAGAGAGCTTCAATGAACATCTTAAGATTTATACTTGTAGCACCTGTTATCGAAAGAGAATTAATAGATACAAATGTAGCTGAATACTTCGAATCAGCATCAGATGCAAAATATGAAGTTCAGAAACTTGCAAATGATGCTAAGATTAAATTTGAAGGAACAGATAATGCTACAGTTGAAATTGATGAAGATGCTGAGTACACAATAATTGTACATATTTCATCACCACTTCCAAATCTTTCACAGTGTACAGTAAATGTTCATGCAAATGACAAGGTTATGGTTGTTATTCAGACAAGTGGTACAGATGGAAAATGGATTACACAGAAACTTTGCAAAGTAAAATTAGACAAAGGTTTCTACAACTTAGAACTTGAACATGTAATGGCCGGAATGAATGTAGGCTATATTGAGTTCAAGAAGATTCCTAAGAAGAAAGCTAGATAATAACTTGGAATAATTGAATTTAATCGAATTAGAAATAAATTTGTTAAGTTAGAAATGAATTTACAATAGTTTGAATTTAATAAAAAATGGGATGTAAAAATTCCTTAATTAACAGAGGTGCATTGGCGATTGCCAATGCACCTCTGTTTTTAATCTTAAGTCAATCCAAAAACACTTCCGTTATGGCATAAATCCAGCTGAAAAACAAGCAATCACTGCTTATAAATTACAAGCTTAAACATCTTTTCCATTGCGCTCATGGATTCGGCTAAACTGTATTTTTTTGTAAAATCAAGATATTCTAAACTTCTTTCATTACGTTCTTTTGGATGGTCGAGCCAATAATCTATCTTTTCAGCAAGGTCAGCAGCATCGTTATAATTAAACAAGTTTTTTTCATCTATTGCATAAGCAGGAGCGGCGGAATTAGGTGAATCGTTTATGATAGGAACAAGTCCGCATGTGGCCGCTTCGAGGCAGGCAATGCCCTCAGTTTCTTCGTTTGCAGCATGAACATATAAATCGCAAGTCGCAATAACTTCTAATAATTCAGGCCTTGAATATGTACGAATAATAGGTTGATTTATAAGTCCGCAGGCGTCACGCTCAATTGAAGATTTGTAATCTCCATCACCCGCAAAAATAAGTTGAATTCTGTTTTTATATTTACTCATGTTTACAGCGTTAATTAGTACTTTGTGATTTTTGTGTTTAGATAAACGTGCAATATATATAATTCTAAAATTGCTGTCTACAGGTCTGTGGCATGATACTTTTTTGCTAAAATCAGAACTAATTCCCGAGGAAATAATATAATGAGGAGTGTATCCGATATATTTTTCAAAATCTCTGCATAAAAACGCAGATGGAAAATGTATAGCCTGACAATATTTGTATACCTGTTCATAAAATTGTTTGTAAATTTTCTTTTTATATTTATCTTTGGAACCAATTCGAATAGGACGAATAAGCGAATCTGCCTGACATTGAAAAGTCGCCATTACAGGAATGTGGTGCTCCAAAGCGTATTTTGTAACATATTTTCCAAGAGAAAATGGCGTAATTATTAAAACCCCATCTGTTCCCAAAACAGCCTTCCTAATAACAGAACGCTTTGGCTTCGCAAATACAAGCCCCTGATTGGCAAAACGCTTTTCAATACTAGTTAAATGCTTTTTTTGAGGAACAATAAAACATGAATTTATATCAGACTTGTCTTTATCCGGACAAATAATATTTACAGAATGTCCGTGTCTTGTTAACCATTCAATTAAATTGTAGCAAAAAATTGTGGTACCATTGTTTTCCTCACCTAAGAAATCGCAAACCATTGCAATAATCATAAAAACCCTCCATAAAACTAAATACATAATAAAGGTTTAGTTTCGAATAAATTAGTCACAAATAAACCAAACGATGAAACTAAGTATTATAAAACAAGAGTTTACCTCACAAAATAAAAGGACAAACTCTCTATTTAGACACCCCTTTAGAAAGTAATATAAAACAAAAACTGCTAATTTACAATATAAGAAATTCGACGTGAATTAGAAATGTGTCTATTATGGTTAAAAACATCAATTATTAATGCAGACAAACGTCCGTCGGCATTGCATAAAAGGCTAAAAAAATGTATAATAAACTGAAATACATTCTGAGATTGATATGTATATTTAATGGCATTTAGGAGGACGATAATGATTACATTAAGTAAAGGTGGAGCTTACCTTTTAAACGGTAACGAAGTAATTGAAGTTGGGGACGATTCTGAAGAAATTTTAAAATCAAAATTAGGCCAGAATTATTTAACAAAAGAAGAAGCAGCTAAGAATACAATGGCATATAACATTTTAAACAGCCATAATACATCTGGAAACATGGAAAAACTCCAGATTAAATTTGATAAACTGACATCACATGATATTACATTCGTAGGAATTATCCAGACAGCAAGAGCTTCAGGATTAGAGAAATTCCCAATACCATATGTACTTACAAACTGTCACAACAGTTTATGTGCAGTAGGTGGAACTATTAATGAAGATGACCACATGTTTGGACTTACATGTGCAAAGAAATACGGTGGAGTTTATGTACCACCTCATCAGGCAGTAATTCATCAGTTTGCAAGAGAAATGCTTGCAGGCGGTGGAAAGATGATTTTAGGCTCAGATTCTCATACACGTTACGGTGCTTTGGGAACTATGGCAATGGGAGAAGGCGGACCTGAATTAGTCAAACAGTTATTATCTCAGACATATGACATTAACATGCCGGGTGTAATCGGTATCTATATGACAGGAGCACCTGCAAAGGGAGTTGGACCTCAGGACGTTGCTCTTGCAATTATTGGTGAAGTATTTGCTAATGGATATGTAAACAATAAAGTAATGGAATTTGTTGGACCTGGTGTAAGCAACTTAAGTGCTGATTTCAGAATTGGTGTTGATGTTATGACAACAGAAACAACATGTCTTTCATCTATTTGGAGAACAGATGAAAAGATTAAAGAATTCTACGACATTCACGGAAGAGTAGATGATTATAAAGAATTAAATCCTGGAGCAGTAACATATTACGATGGAATGGTATATGTTGAATTAGACAAGATTAAACCAATGATAGCTATGCCTTTCCACCCAAGTAATACATATACAATTGATGAGTTAAATGCTAACCTTGCAGACATTTTACACGATGTTGAACAGAAAGCATTAGTATCATTAGACGGACAGGTTGAATACTCATTACAGGATAAGATTAGAAATGGCAGATTCTATGTAGAACAGGGAATTATTGCAGGTTGTGCAGGTGGTGGATTTGAAAATATCTGTGCAGCAGCTGATATCTTAAAAGGCAATAACATTGGCTCAGATGAATTTACGTTAAGCGTATATCCTGCATCAATGCCTGTATATATGGAATTAATTAAAAATGGATGCGCAGCAGACATTATGGAAGCCGGCGGTGTAATGAAGACAGCATTCTGCGGACCATGTTTCGGAGCAGGAGATACACCTTCAAACAACGCATTTAGTATCAGACATTCTACAAGAAACTTCCCTAACAGAGAAGGTTCTAAGTTACAGAATGGACAGATTTCATCAGTTGCTCTTATGGATGCACGTTCAATTGCAGCAACAGCAGCTAATAAGGGATACCTTACAGCAGCAACAGATATGGATGTTGAATATAAAGGAAGAACATATCACTTTGACAGCTCAATTTACGCTAACAGAGTATTTGATTCACACGGAGTTGCAGACCCTGATACAGAAATTAAATTTGGACCTAATATTAAGGACTGGCCAAAAATGGAAGCTTTAACAGATAATTTATTGTTAAAGGTAGTTTCAGAAATTCATGACCCTGTAACAACAACAGATGAATTAATTCCTTCAGGAGAAACATCATCATATCGTTCAAATCCTCTTGGATTGGCAGAATTTACATTATCAAGAAAAGATCCTGAATATGTTAAGAATGCAAAGGATGTTCATAAGGCAGAACAGATTCGTGTTTCAGGCAAATGCCCATGCGAACACTCAGATGAATTTGGAAAAGTATGGAATGGTTTAAAAGAAGCCTTCCCTGAAATGAATATAAACAAAGAAACAGTTGGAATAGGAAGTACAATATATGCAGTTAAGCCTGGAGATGGTTCAGCAAGAGAACAGGCAGCAAGCTGTCAGAAAGTATTAGGCGGATGGGCAAATATAGCGCATGAATATGCAACAAAGAGATATCGTTCAAACCTTATCAACTGGGGAATGCTTCCATTTATCTATGAAGATATGGAATTACCATTTGCGAAAGGAGATTACATCTTTGTACCTGATATTGCAAATGCAATTAAGGAAAAGAAGTCTGACATCACAGCTTATGTAATGAACGGAACGGAAAAGAAAAAAATAACATTGAAGCTTGGAGAAATGACAGATGACGAAAGAGAAATAATCTTAAAAGGATGTTTAATCAATTATAACAGAGTATAAATAAGACGAACGGAGGGCCCATATGGAATATAAAAAAATAATAACAAAAGACGATTGTTATATGTTTGGACAAGGTACACATTATGAAATCTACAACAAACTAGGTGCTCATTTAATGGAGATAGACGGAGTAAAGGGCACGTATTTTGCAGTGTGGGCACCAAATGCTGTTAACGTCAGCGTAGTAGGTGAGTTTAACAATTGGATAGGATTTGACCACAATATGGAAATGGAAAATGACTCAGGAATTTGGGAGTTATTCATTCCGGGTGTGGGCGAAGGTGAAATGTATAAATACGTTATTTCAACGAAGAATGGTGACACCTTATACAAATCTGATCCGTATGGATTCTGGTCAGAAAAGAGACCTGGAAATGCATCTAAAGTAGCTAATATTGAAGACTATACATGGAAAGATAAAAAATGGCATGAGAAAAAGGAAAACCACTACGAAGAACCGATGTCAATATATGAAGTACATATGGGTTCATGGAAAAAAGACTTTGTAGATGAAAACGACGAAGACGGATTCTATGATTACAAGAGATTAGCAAAAGAACTTGTAGCATATGTAAAAGATATGGGTTATACACACGTAGAATTAATGGGCGTATTGGAACACCCGTTTGATGGCTCATGGGGATATCAGGTTGTAGGATATTATGCTCCAACAGCCAGATACGGTAAGCCTGTAGAATTTATGCATTTAGTTGATGAATTCCATAAGGCAGGAATTGGTGTTATACTCGACTGGGTACCGGCACATTTTCCAAAAGATGCACATGGTCTTGCAATGTTTGACGGCACTCCATTATATGAATATGCGGACACAAGAAAAGGAGAACACCCTGATTGGGGAACAAAGATATTTGATTACTCAAAGACAGAAGTAGTTAACTTCTTAATTGCAAATGCATTATTCTGGGTGGAAAAATATCATGTTGATGGCCTTAGAGTAGATGCAGTAGCATCAATGTTATATTTAGACTATGGACGACAGGACGGTCAATGGGTTCCAAATAAATACGGCGATAATAAGAACTTAGAGGCAATAGAATTCTTTAAGCACTTAAGCAGTATTATGAAACAGAGAAATCCACAGGCATATATAATTGCAGAAGAATCGACAGCATGGCCAAAGGTAACTGCGGACCCTAAAGACGGTGGACTTGGATTCTCTTATAAATGGAACATGGGATGGATGCATGATTTCCTTGAATATGTAAAATTAGACCCATATTTCAAGAAATTTAACCACAATAAAATGACATTTGGATTAACATATGCATTTAGTGAAAACTTCATATTAGTGTTATCACATGATGAAGTAGTTCATCTTAAATGTTCAATGTTAAACAAGATGCCTGGATATCCTGCAGATAAGTTTAAGAACTTAAAGACAGCATATACATTTATGTTTGGACATCCGGGTAGAAAATTATTGTTTATGGGACAGGATTTCGGACAACTTCAGGAATGGTCAGAAGCAAGAAGTCTTGACTGGTATTTACTGGAAGAACCTGAACATAAAGATTTACATGAATATGTTAAAAAACTATTACATTTATACAAAAAATATCCTGCAATGTATACTGAAACAAAAGGATACGATGCATTTGAATGGATAAACTGTAATGATAATGATAGAAGTATCTTTAGTTTTATAAGAAAGACAGGAGAAGAAAATTATAAGAATGCAATAGGATTTGTAACAAACTTTACTCCTATAGCAAGAGAAGATTACAGAGTGGGAGTTCCTAAAGCAGGCACCTACAAACGACTTCTCACAACAGAAGCAGGAGAAACAAAGGAAGTAAAATATAAAGCTAAAAAAGGTGAATGTGACGGAATGCCATATAGTTTGGACATGCCATTACATCCATTTGAATCAGTTATATTTGAATTCCCAAAAGTAGCAGCTGCAAGAAAAAGCCATGCAAAAAGCACTAATGGTAAAAAAGCTGTAAATAAAAAATAAATGGGCGAAGTGCCTTATGAATACGAAACAGGCGGGGAGAAATAGCTTCCCGTCTGAAGTCGTATTTAAGCAAATAAAATTTCGGCATATTGGAATGGGAAAGTGAGACATAAAATGAAAAAAAGATATGTTGTAGCAATTGTAATTGTTATATTACTGGTTACACTTGCTGTTTTTGGTATTACAAGAGGTAAAGTATTTGATAAATCATCGGATACAAAGAATAATCATACTACAAATGAACACGAATTGCTTCCTGAAGTAGATGCATATTATGGCTCAGAAAAGATAGCATCAATATTAGGATATAAAACAGAAGTAGGAAGTAACTATATAAGAGACAACATTGTTCCGGTGGAAAGTAGTCGTGTGATACCTGTAAAAATAATAAATAATGGCAGAACAATTGTCGGAATGAAGTATGAAGTGCGAAGCACGGAAGATTCCCGATTAATAGACAATGGGGAAGCAAAACAGACAGAAAATACAGAAAAGACTACATTGTATGAAATAAATGCCAGTGCTATTTTACAGTCGGGACAGGAATATCAGCTTGTTTTAACATTGGAAACAAATAATAATGAAAATATATACTACTATACAAGAGTCATGGTAATGAATGACAGTTTTGTAGATGGACAGATTGCGTTTGCAAAGCAGTTTAGCAGTAGCACATTAGGACAGGATACAGAATTAAATATTGCGACATATTTAGAGCCTGATGAAGATTTGAAAAATGATGATTTGGGATATACGACATTATCTTCAAGTTATAAAATGTTGCAGTGGAGTGAAATGAAACCTGAACTTCAGGGAAAGATAAATGTTTCAGCAAAAGAGTTTTGCATCAAAGACAGCGGAGAAGCAGGAACATATACACTAGAATATCAAGTGAAAGCAAGCAATGCAGAAGGTGTTGAAGAAACATATAACGTATCAGAAACAATAGTTGTATGGACTTTTTCAGGACAAAATTATGTATTGAATTATAATAGAGAAATAAATCAGGTATGGGAAGCAAATGACAACAATGTTGGAAAAGCTTTTATAGATTTAGGAATCCAGAATCAGAAAACAATAGACGTTGCTGAAAGTGAAAATGGACAGTACATTGGATTTGAAATTAATGGCGATGTTTATACAATGGATTTAACATCAAATGGAATGAAAAAATTATTTGCACTTGATGCCAAAAGTGTGTCAGAAAACAGAATGACAAAGGCAAAAATGATTCAGACAGATGATAAAGGCAATGCCAATTTCCTGGTTTATGGATACAGTCCAAGTAATGAACATTTAGGAGAAAATGGTATTTCAGTATTTCATTATGATAAAGAAAGTAATGAAAGTAAAGAATTGTTGTTTATTCCATTTAGCCAGCCTGCAGAGATGATTGACAAACAGATTCACAAATTATGTTATGTAAACGATGGAACAATTTATTTCATGTTAGATAACAGTTTATATTATGTTAATATAGGAACAAAGGAAAGTGGCAAAATTGTTGAAAATATGCCTGACGGTTCTTATGCGATAAATCAGTCAAAAACAGCAATTGCTTATAATACCGATTTGACAACAATGAATAGTGATAGTATTACGGTAATAGATTTGACGACAGGTAAGGAGAAAAAACTTACAGGAGAAAATGGCGAAAAGCTGTCAGCGTGTGGATATACAGGAAACAATCTTATCTATGGTATAACAAAACCTGAGAATGTTTCGGACAGTATGCGTATAGATACTTTAAAAATTATAGACAAAGATTATAACGAAATAACTTCATATTCTTCTGACAATACAGTTATTACAGGTGTTGAAATAACAGACACTATTATTAACATGAAGAGAGAAAAGAAGGGCAAAGCTATTTCTGATGATCAACTTATAGATAATACTGAAAAATTAGAAACAAAGACAAAATCAAGTTATTTTGCGGATACATTAAAGCTTAAAGAACTTGCAATTTCATTTGTAAACCAGTTAAGTGGAAAGAATGAATTAAAAGTAGAGGAAGCTTCCATTAAATACAAAAAATCAACAGAAGTAAATACAATAATAAAGCCTGCAGCACAGGACCAATATTTTGTATATGCGGGTGGAAATTTATTTGGAATATATTATAATCAAAATGAGGCAGAAACAGTAGCGAAGACAAATAAAGGCCTTGTTACAGATTATAATGGACAAAAAATTTGGACGTTTGAAGAAAATTATGAATAAAAGGAGAATCATTCAACATGCGGTTCATACACACAGCCGACATTCATCTAGGGGCAACGCCGGAAAGTAAAATGGATTGGGCAGTCCACAGGGGAGATGAAATGTGGGGAACATTTGAAAGATTAATAAAAAAAGTTAAGGAAGATGAAATAGAATTACTTATAATTGCAGGAGATTTATTCCATAGACAGCCATTGTTAAGGGAATTGAAGGAGGTAGACTACCTGTTTTCAACGATTCCGGATACAAAGGTTGTGTTGTGTGCAGGAAATCATGATGCAATAAAAAAAGGTTCGTTTTATAGAAATTTTGAATGGAATAAGAATGTTTATTTTCTTGATAGCAAAACAGTAGATTGTGTGCCTATAGATGATTTGGGCGTTGATGTGTATGGATTAAGTTATTATAAAAATGAGATAACAGAACCGCTGTATGATGATATACAAATAAAAAATCCATATAGGATTAACATTCTTGTAGCTCACGGTGGTGATGATAAGCATATTCCTATTAATAAAAGAAAGATAATGCTTGAGGGATTTGACTATGTGGCATTTGGACACATTCACATTCCGGATTTGGATGAAGCTAACAGAATGGCATATTCAGGTTCCCTTGAACCTATTGATGTAAATGAAATAGGCCCTAGAGGATTTATATATGGAGAAGTAACTAAGCAGAATTTGAATATAAGATTCCAGTCTTTTTCTAAGAGAGAATATAAACATGCGGAAATGACGGTAACTACAAATGCTACAAATATGGAACTGCGACACACTCTTATGGAATTTATAGAAAAAGAAGGTAGAGATAATATATATAAAGTAACAATAGTAGGTTATAGAAATCCTGATTTTGATATTGACTTAGAAGGTCTGGCTCAGGTAGGAAATGTAGTATCCGTAATGGACCGAACAGAGCCTGACTATGATTTTGAAGAATTATATGAAAGAAATAAAGATAATCTGTTAGGAATGTTTATTAAAAAATATATCGACCAGGATGTTCTCTCTCCAATACAGCAGAAGACCTTATACTATGGGGTTAAGGCGTTACTTGAGGCTATGGAGGACAAACAATGATAATAAAAGATATTCGATTGATTAATTTTGGCAAATTTCATGATACGGAAATTCATTTCGAAAGAGGATTAAACATTGTTTATGGTGAAAATGAAGCCGGAAAAACAACAATACACACATTCATAAGAGGAATGCTTTTTGGTATAGATAAACAGCGTGGAAAAGCCAGCGGAAAAGATACATATACCAAATATGAACCATGGATTAATCCTGAAGTATATCGTGGAATGATGCGAGTTGAAAACGATGGTAAGGACTATCGTTTTGAAAGAAATTTTAATAAAAATGAAAAATCATTTCGTGTCATAGATGAGGACCTTGGAAGAGAACTTGATGACAACGAAATAAAGCAGTTGTTTAGAGGCTTAGATGAAAGTTGTTATTATAACACAATTAGCATAAGCCAGATTGGAAGTGCAACTGATAAAGAATTAGAAAATATATTAAAGAACTACGCAGCAAATCTAGGTTCAACAAAGTCTATGGAAATTGATATGAAACAGGCTTTGACAAGTCTTGATGCTGAGCGTAAAGAAATAATAAGCGAAAATAAAGTAGGTTCTAAAGAATCAGTAATTCGTGATATGGAAGAAACCGCAGAAGAAATAGAGATGTCTAAAAGAGAGCAGGATACAATAATTTCTGAAATTGATTTAGACAGGAGTAAAGAAGCGGAGTTACTGGCAAAAAAGCAGGATTTGGCAGGAAAGGATGCTGTCAGATTAGAAGAAATGACAAAATACAGTGCCAGAAAAGAAAATCTTTACAATGAAATAATGCAGCTTAACCATGAAATTGATAAGGCTTCAAGAACTTTGACAGAGATAACGGCTCAAAAGGGAGAAATGGAAAAGCAGTTAGAGTCAAAAGGAATTCCAACAAGGGAAGTAATGGAACGAGTAAGCAACGCCTTAAATAAGGCGACAAATATACCAATTGTGTTCGCCCTTATAACAGTTGTATGCCTTGGATGTTCAATAGGTATGTTTATGGCAAATCCTGAATTACTTGATTTTTCAAGCAAAGGCATTTTAAAAATTGGAATACCGGCAGGATTAGCATTAGCATTTTTAATAGCAACAATTGTTAAGTTTTTTATGAATGTAAAGAGCAAAGAAAGACTTGCTGAAAATTTAAAAGAAACTAAACTTATCATGGATAAGTTAGATGCATTAAATAATGAAAAAACATATACAGAGCGTCAACTTGATAACAGAAGAGCTAATTTAAGTGTAGCTAAAGAATCTTTAAAAAATCTTGAAGAATCAGAATTATCAAGCGATGATTATAGTGAAGAGATAAAAGAACTTGATGAAGAATATGCAGTGCTTAAGGAAAAAATTGGAAAAGAGCAAGGTGTATTAGAGCAGAAGCAGGAACAGGATATTGAATTAGAAAAGCATATAGAGAATTTAAAAGCAAAACTTCAATCCATTAAAAATGCAGAGATTGAAATAAGAGCATTAGAGAATGCTAAAAGAGAAATTGAAGAAATAGCTTATGAAGTTAGAAACAGTTTTGGAAGACGACTTAACGAAAAGGCTTCCTGCTATATGTCAAAGATTACAAATGGAAAATACAACAATATTGTTATAGATGATAACTTAAATGTTTCAGTTAATGGTAGAAATGCTTTAATATCATCTTTTAAATTAAGTAAGGGAACTGTTGAACAAATTTACATGGCTTTAAGGCTTGCAGCAGCAGATATAATATTTGAAAACGATACAAAACCTATTTTGCTTGACGATACTTTTGCAATGTACGATAATAAACGAATGGGAAACACAATGAAGTTTATGGCAGAAAATCTTGACCAGGTAATAGTGTTCTCATGTCATACAAGAGAAAAGGTTATGGCGGACAAACTTGGACTTGATTATCACTTGAAGAAATTAGATTGATTAGTAGATGCTACATGCTAATCAATTTAAATAATAAATAATGAGATTGGTAATGTAATAAATTTGTGGGGATTGGGTTTACAAAAACAGGAAATAAAATTGAACAGGTTAAATAGGAGGAACAGACTATGACCACAAAAGAATGCTACGAAAAGATGGACTCAAACTATGAAAAAGTCCTAGGAAGATTAGGCAGTGAAATGATAATCAAAAAATTTGCAATTAAGTTTTTAGACGATTCAAGTTTCCAGAACTTAAAAGATGCATTAGCAGGCAAAAATTTGGATGATTCATTTAGGGCAGCACACACATTAAAGGGTGTATGTGTTAATCTTGGATTTGACAAGTTATATGAAGCAAGCTCAAAGATTACTGAACAGTTAAGAGCAGGAAAGCTTGAAGGCTGTGATGAAATGTTTAAAGATGTAGAAAAAGAGTACGAAATGACAATAAGCGTACTTAAAGAATTCGCAGAACAGAACTAGAGTTAACTGCAACAGATTTGTAATTGATTATAGCTAACTGCAACAGAAAGAACTGGAATTGACTATAATTAATTCCGACAGAATTATAATTAATTAAAACAAAACGGCTAGAACAGAGCAATTTGTACAAGAGATAAAGAATAAATACATAACAATTTAATGCATAAAAAATAATACATAAAAAATTAATACATAAAAATAAAACCTTCAAGAGATATGAGATGATATATCCAAAAAGTTTGTTCTTTGGAATTTCCTCAATATAATCTTTTGAAGGTTTTTTGTATTAAAAAAACTGTTGCATTTGCAACTATGGTTGTAAACACAACAGTTTAATATTATAGTAAATTAATTCAATTATTTATTATTATATTCATTAATCTTTTTAGTAATCTTATCAATTGGGTTTAAGATGTCACTAATTGATGCGTCATGGTTTAATCTGTCAATGAATAAAGCTGTAAATTTGCTTATATCAACATTGATGTACCATTCTTTTTCAAGAAGCTCTGGAGTCTGGTAAATACTGTTTGTAGTCATAACTCTGTAAATTAATCCCTGTTCATAAGCTTCATCGAATCTCTCTAAACCATTTGTAAATAAACCAAATGTAGAAGCAACAAATACTCTGTTTGCTTTTCTCTTCTTAAGCTGTTTAGCTACGTCTAACATACTATCACCGGAAGAAATCATATCATCAATAATTAAAACATCTTTACCTTCAACGGAATCCCCTAAATATTCATGTGCAACAATTGGATTACGTCCATCTACAACCTTTGTATAATCACGACGTTTGTAGAACATACCCATGTTAACACCTAAAACGTTTGCATAGTATACAACTCTTCCCATAGCACCTTCATCAGGGCTGATCATCATTAAATGGTCAGAATCAAGTTTAATATCAGGAACATTTCTTAAAAGGTTTTTAATGAACTGATATGTTGGCATAACTGATTCAAATCCACTAATAGGAATTGCATTATTAACTCGAGGGTCATGAGCGTCAAATGTAATAATATTATCAACACCCATATTTACTAATTCCTGAAGCATTACAGCGCAGTCCATAGATTCTCTAGATGAACGTCTATGCTGTCTGCTTTCATATAAGAAAGGCATGATAACTGTAATTTTACGTGCTTTACCACTTGCAGCAGCGATAACTCTCTTGATATCAGCATAATGATCATCTGGAGACATATGATTCTTTTGACCGCATACTGTGTATTCGATACTGTGGTTAGTAACATCATCAATGATGTAAAGGTCACAACCACGTACAGTATCTTTTAAAGCGCATTTTGCTTCGCCTGTACCAAATCTAGGAACGCTTACGTTTAGAAGATAAGAATCCTTAACATATCCTTTGAAGGTAATAGGTGATTCTTTAGCTTCAAGTCTTTCGCTTCTCCATCCGGAAATATAAGCATCAACTTTATCTCCGAGAGCTTTACTTCCAGGTAAAGCAACAATTGCAAGCGGACCTACAGGGATAGATTCGATAAATTTTTTGTTAGACATTTTTAGATTTCCTCCGTGTGTTAATTGTTAAATTTACTTTTTATTCTTATATCATCGCCAAAAATCTTCATAACAGTATAATTGCCAACTGCACGTGAAAAAATACGCTCAGTATAGTTTTGCTTCAATTCATCTACTGAAAGATTTGAAGAAATAATAGTAGATTTTTGACGTATAAGGCGTTCATTAAGGCAATTGAAAAGTGATGAGGCAGTAAATGAATTAGCCATTTCCGTGCCAAGGTCATCAATAATCAATAAATCACAGCTTAGAAGTTCTCTCATACTAATATGTTTATTTCCCGTAGATTTGTGGCTGTTAAATGATAAATCAGCCAACAGGTCAAATAATTGAACTGCAGATAAATAAATAACAGAGTAAGCCTGTTCTATAAGTTCTTTAGCAATGCAGTTAACTAGAAAAGTCTTGCCAACACCTGCATTCCCATAAATCAAAAGACTTTCATGACTGTCTTTAAAATTCTTAATAAAATACCTGCAATGGTCAACAACATCCTCAATATTTTCAAGAGGAGTTTTTCCCGTAATAGAATCTACTTCGCCACTATTGTAATAGTCAAAGTTAAAATTGTCAAAGTTTTCTCGCATAAGAATCTCTTTTAAGTTAGATTGTGAGTATAATTCCTCAACAACAGCCTTAGTAAAGCAGTGGCATGGTTCACCATTTATAAAACCTGTATCTTTACAGTCAGGGCATGTAAAGATCTCATCCAGATAATCACATGGAAAACCGGCGGCAAGTAAAGCAGCCTTCTTATCATCTTTTAATAAGACTAATTCCCTTTTTAGTGAATCAACTGCTGAAGAATCCCCGGCTAAAGCTTTCCTTCCGGCTGAAATGGCCAAAGAACTAATCTGGTGGCTTATTTCTTCAACTTCAGGGGCTTTTTCATAAACCTTGGCAATTCTCTCTTCTAATTCAATTTTATTGTTTAAACGGCGCATATTATACATATTGCTAATAACGTCGTATTGTTCTCTTTTTAAACCCATAATTTAAAACCTATTTTCTATTTGTAGATGAAAGTAACATTTTTTCTAACTCAATAGAATCGTATGTACGCTCGTCCATGTTTTTAAACTTCTTAAGACTTGCTGAGCATGATTTGTTAGAAGCCTTAGAAGTCTGAAGAGATGAAAACTTCTCAGAAACTTCTTTAGCATGTTCTTCATCTAACTGTTCAACTTGTGATAACTCTGTAATACCGTTATTATACCATCCTTTAAGGATGGTGTCAGCATAAGGAAAACTTGCTGTATGGGTATGTTCTATTGTACGGTTGCAAGCTTCAACAATAATATCTTCTGAAAAATTATAAGTTTCTGTCCATTTAGAAATGTAATTAACATCCTTCTTTGCTGCGTTCTGGTCAGTTAATCCAAATATTTTAAATACACTCTTATAAATTGATTTCCTGATTTTTGTATCAAATTTAATATCATCAATAGTTGTAATTCCACGTTTATAATAGTTGACAGCTGACTTTTCGATAGAGCCTAAAGTATTATTTCCTGATGAAATGCACATCTCCATAAGATATTCGATAAAATCAGAAGATAAATTTAAACCATCAATCATATATAAAATAGAATTAACATCATTACTGTTTAATGTCTTACCAAGATAAGTTTGGGCAAGAAATGTTAACTGCTGAACCCTTGGATCCTTGCTGAATGCGGAAATTTCTTTAGAAGTATATTTGTGCTTGGCAGGAATTGCATTTGCAGGTGCAATACTTTCGATTAATGCAGGCTCAGAATTAACATCTTCATAATTGCCATAAAAAGTATCACCAACAGCTCTTGCTGAAACCTGGCTTCCTGAAGAGTTTAATATTGATTTAACATAAAATTTATTAGTTGTATATGCTTCCATGCGAATTCCGTTAACATGCATGTCCTCATCTCTTGAAAGAGAAATAAGACCGAGGCGTTCCCAGTAAGATAACCCACGTTCAACATCACTTTCAGTAAAACATAAAAGATCAGCCAAAGCATCTGTTGTTATTTCAGTAGAATGTCCGGAAACTAATCTTAAAAGATATAAATATATTTTAACAAATTCGCCATTGGCATTTGGCATATATTCATCAATAAAAAGATTAGATACTGATGTTAAATCTGTAAAATTCCCTCTATCTATAACTAACTTACCCATGATAAAAACCTCTCAAATTCTCAAAATGTTATGTAAACCAATTTCTTGAGAAAGCAAAAAAATAATAAAGGTCAAAATCCTTTTTCTCTCTCAAGCAAGACAAAGTATAGCACAATAAATTTTATTTGAAAAGGGTTAAAAAACACTGAAACGCCTATTTTTAAAGGGGTTCAGGCAAATGTTAATAATGTTAATAATGTGAATAACTTTCGAAAATAATTTGTCGAAAATTGTAAAAAGGCTTTAAATAGGGCATTTATCAGGTTTAAAAATACAAAATGTTATGTAAACTAAAAATCCGTAAAAATGTTGATAACTTTTTACCACATTTTTACGGATAGTGTTAATAACTTTATTTACCTAGCAGCTTTTCGCCGATTTTATAGACATCTCCGGCACCCATAGTTATTAATAAGTCATTATCATTACAATTTTCTAATAAAAAATTTTCAATTTCATCGAAAGTTGGAAAATAATGTACTTCAGTACCTAATTTTTCTATTTCATCAGCCAAATTTTTAGAACTAATTCCTAAAGTGTTCTTTTCTCTTGCTGCATAAATATCTGCAAGAACAACAGCGTCAGCCTCTGATAATGCTTTTGCAAACTCAGGAAGTAGAGCCTTAGTTCTTGTATATGTATGAGGCTGGAATACAACCCATAACTTTGTATGAGGATAATGTTCAGCAGTCTTAAGCGTTGCAGTAATTTCATCAGGATGATGAGCATAATCATCAATAATAGTTATATCACCAAGTTTGCCCTTTAATTGGAAACGTCTGTCAGTTCCGCCATAAGCTTCAAGACCATTAAGAATATCTTCTTTATCAATATTTAAAAAGTGAGCAGTTGCAATTGCTGCAAGAGAGTTATAAATGTTGTGCATACCTGTTACCTTTAAAGTAACTCTGTGCTTAAATTCTCCTTCAACATACAAATCATAGCTTCCATGAGCAAATTCATCAAATGTAATATTTTTTGCAGTGTACATACTGCCTGATTCTTCAGAACCTACAGTAATAACTTTGCAGTCTAAGTCTTTTGTAAAATATTCGAGATTGTCGATGTCTCCGTTGATAATTAAAGCTCCGTTAGCAGGAAGTAACTCTGCGTATCTTCTAAAACTATGACGAATATCATCTAAATCTTTAAAGAAGTCAAGATGATCTGCGGCAACATTTAAAATGATGCCTACAGTTGGTGCAAATGATAAGAAGCTATTTGTGTATTCGCAGGCTTCAGTAATCATTGTTCCAGAGTGACCAACTCTGGTGTTACCTTTGATTGCAGGCATAATTCCACCGACTAAAATAGTAGGGTCAGTATTTGCCTGAAGTAAAATCTGTGAAATCATTGAAGTTGTAGTGGTTTTTCCGTGAGTTCCTGAAACACCAATTGCAACATCGTAATTTTTCATCATTTGTCCTAAAAACTCTGCACGTGTTAATGTTGGAATCCCATATTCTCTTGCAGCTACTAATTCAGGATTATCATTTTTTACCGCAGCTGTATAAATAAGTACATCAGTGTCAGGTGAAACATTTTCGTTACGCTGACCGTAGAAAATCTTTGCACCTAATGATTCAAGATGTGCTGTAATCTGTGAATTTTGATTGTCAGAACCTGTAACAGTGAAATGTCTTGATAACATAATTTCTGCTAAAGCACTCATGCTGATTCCACCAATTCCCGTAAAATGTAATTTACATGGTTCGTTAAAATTTAAAATATACATTTGTGATACCTCTTTTAATAAGTAATAAATTTTGGTTACTTTATATTAAGTAGTAACAAAATAAAAGTTTTCAATATTATAAGAAAGTAATTATTTTTTACTGAAAAAACGCCATATTTACTGAAAAATAAAGGTTAAACTCTCCTATTTGCTTTATAAGTATACTCTTAAAAAAAAGAAAATAAAAGGAAAAATTTAAGATTATGACATTAAAAGAATTGTTAAAAAAAAGACAAATTAGAAATTAACTGCAATAATATGACGAAAATTGTTGAAAATGCACAAAAAACTAAATAAAAACGTTTCGTATATAGAAAAATGTAATAAAAAAATCAAAGAAAATCCTTTAAATATGGGCGATTAAATGGTATAATTTAACTACTTTATAAAATTAGCAGCGAGGTGAACGACATGATTAAAAAAGAGATGATTGCCATGTTACTCGCAGGCGGACAAGGAAGCAGACTTGGAGTTTTAACATCCAAGGTAGCTAAGCCTGCGGTTGCGTTTGGAGGCAAGTACAAGATTATTGATTTTCCACTTAGTAACTGTATTAATTCAGGTGTAGATACTGTAGGTGTATTAACACAGTATCAGCCATTAAGACTTAATGCCCACATTGGCATTGGAATTCCATGGGACCTAGATAGAAATATCGGAGGAGTAACAGTATTACCTCCATATGAAAGAAGTGAGCATACAGATTGGTATACAGGAACAGCTAATGCTATATATCAGAACATTGATTATATGCAGAGCTATAATCCTGAGTATGTAGTAATTTTATCAGGTGACCATATTTACAAGATGGACTATGAAGTTATGCTTGACTACCATAAGGCCAACAATGCAGATATTACAATTGCAGTTATGCCGGTTCCTATTGAGGAGGCAAGTAGATTTGGTGTTGTAATTGCAGATGAAAATCACAGAATTACAGAGTTTCAGGAGAAGCCACCTGTACCTAAGAGTAATTTAGCCTCAATGGGTATTTACATATTTAGTTGGGATGTACTTAAGGAAGCACTTTTAGCACTTAAGAATCAGCCTAATTGTGACTTTGGTAAGCATGTAATTCCATACTGTTTTGATAAGGAACAGAGAATTTTTGCTTATGAATATTCAAGCTATTGGAAAGATGTAGGAACATTACAGTCATATTGGGAAGCCAATATGGAATTAATAGATATTGTACCTGAATTTAATTTATATGAAGAATTTTGGAAAATATATACTAAAAGCAGTTCATTGCCACCACAGTATGTAGCCAAGGAGGCATCTGTAGAAAGATGTATCATAGGCAACGGATGTGAGATACATGGTAATGTATCTAACTCAGTAATCAGTGCCAATGTTGTAATTGAAGAAGGAGCAATAGTTAGGGATTCAATTATTATGGACAATACGGTTATTAAGAAAGAAACTGTAGTGGACAAGGCAATCATTGCAGAGAATGTCGTTATCGGTGAAAAATGTACAATCGGAACGGGTGAGTATGCAGAAAGTAAACTTGATACAAGAGTTTATGCCAGTGATTTAGTAGTTATTGGTGAAAATTCAACCGTACCATCCAATGTTACAGTTGGAAGAAATGTAGCTATATCAGGTAAGACTGTAATTAGCGATTACCCTGACGGAAAACTTGAATCAGGAGACTATATAATTAAGGCAGGTGAAATTTAATGAGAGCGATAGGAATTATTTTAGCAGGTGGAAACAGTAACAGATTAAAAGAACTCTCAGCAAAAAGAGCCGTAGGGGCAATGCCAATAGCAGGTAGTTACAGAGCTATTGATTTTGCTTTGAGTAATATGAGTAATTCTCATATTCAGAGAGTAGCTGTACTTACACAGTACAACGCATGGTCATTAAATGAGCACCTTAGTTCATCAAAATGGTGGGATTTTGGTAGAAAGCAGGGAGGCTTATATGTATTTACTCCGTCAATTACATCTGACAATGGTTTCTGGTATAGAGGAACAGCAGATGCAATTGCACAGAATATAGGATTCCTTAAGAAGAGCCATGAGCCATATGTAGTTATTGCATCATCTAATGCAGTTTACAAGTTAGACTACAATAAAGTATTAGAATATCATATTGAAAAGAATGCAGATATAACAATTGTTACAACAGATTTACCGGATGGTAAGGTATCTAATTATGGAGTAGTAACAACTAATGATGATGGACGTATTGTAAAATTTGAAGAAAAGCCAATTGAAAGTGATGGAACTTTAATTTCAACAGGGGTATATGTAATTAGAAGAAGATTACTCATCCAGTTGATTGAACAGTGTATGGAAGAGGACAGATATGATATCGTATCTGACATTATACAGAGAAATAAGAATAATCGTAAGATTTACTCTTATAAGACAACTGATTATTGGAGGAATATTTCTACAGTTGATGGATATTACAATACAAACATGGATTTCCTCAAACCGGAAGTTAGAAATTATTTCTTTAGAACATATCCGGATGTATATTCAAAGGTAGAAGATTTACCACCGGCAAAATATAATCCGGGAGCAGATGTTAGCAACAGCTTAATTTCAGGCGGATGCATAGTAAATGGAAAAGTAGATGATTCGGTTGTATTTAAACAGGCTTACATCGGAAATAACAGTACGATAAAGAATTGTATTATACTTAATGATGTTTATATTGGAGACAACGTACATCTTGAAAACTGTATCGTTGAAAGTCACGGAACAATTAAACCTAATACAGAAATAATTAATCATGAAAGTGAACCTAAAATTATAATAGAGCGTAACTTTAGATACGGGTTATAAAAGTATTTGACGCATTGATATGTGATGATTGATGCGTAAAAATAAAAGTAATGTTCTACAAAACAATGAGGAGGCAAAAATATGAATATTACAGATGTAAGAGTCAGAAAGATGACAAAAGAAAGCAAGATGAAAGCGGTTGTTTCAATTACAATTGATGATGAATTTGTTATTCACGACATCAAAGTAGTAGAAGGTGAAAAAGGATTGTTTATTGCAATGCCTAGTCGTAAGGCAGCAGATGGAGAATATAGAGATATTGCTCATCCAATCAATTCACAGACTCGTAATTCAATTCAGGAAATTGTTTTAGCAGCTTATGAAAAAGCATTGTTAGAACCAGATCCAGAATAGACATAATGTAAATTGGAATAAAAATAGTTATTATCTTAAAATGGCATGACCGATTGTGGTTATGCCATTTTTAATTATACACAATTTTAGAAATTTGGCGAATGTATAATCGCTGAGAAGAAGCAAAGTAGCATCGAAGTTCTATGCACAACAGTCATATGTATAAAAAATTGTGTGCAGTTTAAATTAATTTATTGCCAAAAAGTCTTTAAATAAAGAGCAATAAAGGGTAAACTATAATAATAAAATGTAAAAGATAAAGAGATGGTAATGAATGAGAAGGTTTTTAGAAAAAATTTATAAAAATAAAGGAGAAAATACATGTACGCAATAGTAGGACTTGGAAATCCGGAAAAAAAATATGACAAGACAAGACATAATATAGGATTTGATGTAATAGATGAATTAGCATCTCAGATGGGAGTTCAGGTAAATACAAGAAGACATAAGGCACTTTGTGGAATAGGAATGATAGGAAATGAAAAGGTCATACTTGTAAAGCCACAGACATATATGAATAATAGTGGGGAATCTGTAAGAGAAGTAATGGATTTTTATAAATTAGACCCACAACAGGAAATAATAATAATAGCAGATGACATCAGTCTAGATGTAGGGAAGATAAGAATAAGAGCTAAAGGAAGTGCCGGTGGTCACAATGGGCTAAAAAGTATAATAGCCCATACCGGTACACAAAACTTTAAGAGAATAAAAGTTGGAGTAGGTGAAAATCAGGGAGATTTGGTTAATCACGTGTTAGGAAAATTCGGTAGCAAGGAAAGAGAAATCGTAGATGAAGCGGTACGAAACGCTGCATCAGCTGCTGAAGTAATGATTCTAGAAAATATTGAGACTGCAATGAACAAATATAACTAAATTAAAATGATGTTGAGGTTAAAAACTCACAACTTTGATGCCTACGGATTGTTTCATGCTACGCCGTCACAATTCTGGCATCATTAAAACAATAAGGAAGGACACAATGAATACATTTTTTTATCCACTACAAAAATTAAATGGGTTTGAACGCGCTAAGGAATGCCTTGATACAGGAAAAACATGTCAGGTAACAGGGTGTGCGGATTCTCAGCTTGCACATTTTATAACAGGATTAAGCGATGGCTACAAAAATAAAGTCATCGTTACTTTTAGTGGAACAAAAGCAAAGGAACTTTATGAAGATTTAAAAGCATTTGATAAAAATGTTGTATTGTATCCTGCGAAGGATTTCATATTCTTTTCAGCAGACGTACATGGAAACGTAATCCTGCAGCAAAGACTGGAATGCATAAAGAAACTTGTAGAAGATAAACCATGTACAATTGTGACTACAGCAGATGGACTTATGGATAAAATAATGCCATTAGACAGAATTAAAGAAAATGTTCTGGAAATTTCTGAAGGTAGCATTATTGAAATGGATGCAATAAGACATAAGCTTGTTCAAATGGGATACGAGGGAGCAGAACAGGTAGAGTCACCGGGACAGTTTGCTATAAGAGGAAGTATTATAGATATTTATACATTGACAGACGAAGTCCCATATAGAATTGACATGTGGGATGATGAAGTTGATATTATAAAAAGCTTTGAGGTAGAAACACAAAGATCAATAGAAAATCTTGAAAAAATAACAATATATCCGGCAACTGACTATGTATTAACAAAAGAAGAAATAAGAGCCGGAATTGATAAAATAAAAAAAGACTTAAAGAAAAATTCTGAAGCACTTAGAAAACAATTTAAAACAGAAGAAGCGCATAGACTTGAAGTTATAATAAAAGAATTTATAGATAATGAAGAAATAAATGAAAATGGAATGTCATTTGATAGTTATGTAAACTATTTCTATGATGGAATGGTAAGCTTTATTGACTATTTAAAAGATGCGGCGTTCTTTATAGACGAGCCAAAAAGAGTTGATGAGCAGATGAAAGCTGTTGAGACGGAATTTAGAGACAGCATGAGCAATCGTTTAGAAAAAGGTTACGTTTTGCCGGGACAGACTGACATTGTGTGGAGTAGAAAAACAATCGAAAGTAAGCTAGACTCAGTAAAGAAAGTGCTATTTACTTCATTAGATCAGACTGTAAAGAATTTTACAGTAGATGAAATTGCATCTGTAGAAGCAAAAACAATAAGCCCTTATAATAACAAATTTGAAATGCTAGTTGAGGATTTAAAAAAATATAAAAAACAAAAATATCAAGTAATAATGGTTTGTGCAAGCCTGACGAGGGCAAAAAGACTAGCAGAAGATTTACGCGGATTTGGCATAAGTGCATTTTACGAAGAGGATAAAGAAAGAGAAGCACTTAGTGGAGAAGTAATGATAGTGACAGGACACCTGCGCGGAGGCTTTGCTTATCCTATGATAAAATTTGTAGTAATAAGTGATACTGATATTTTTGGTGAGAAAAAGAAAAAAAGAAGAAAGAAACATAATTATTCAGGCACAAATATTTCAGATTTTTCAGATTTAAATATAGGCGATTATGTTGTACATGAAAATCACGGACTTGGAATCTACAAAGGAATTGAAAAAATTGAAGTAGACCGCACCGTGAAGGATTATATAAAAATAGAATATGAAGGCGGTAGCAATCTCTATATTCTTGCAACTCAGCTCGACATGATTCAAAAATATGCTGACAGTGAAGCAAAACCACCTAAGCTTAATAAATTAGGTGGAACTGAATGGAAAAAAACAAAAACAAGAGTTAAAAAGGCAGTGGCAGATATTGCCGACGAGTTAATTGAATTGTATGCGACAAGACAGGACAGCACAGGATTTGTATTTAGTCCGGACACAGAATGGCAAAAAGAATTTGAAGAGATGTTCCCGTTTGAAGAAACAGATGACCAGTTAGAAGTAATTTCTCAGGTTAAAGCGGATATGGAAAGCACAAAGACTATGGACAGACTTGTATGTGGAGACGTAGGATTTGGAAAAACAGAAGTTGCCATACGTGCGGCATTCAAGGCAGTACAGGATAATAAACAGGTAGTATATCTTGTGCCGACAACCGTTTTAGCGCAACAACATTACAAGACATTTACACAAAGATTCAAAGATTTTCCTGTAAGAGTGGAAATGCTTTCGAGATTTAGAACAAAAGCAAATCAGGAGCAGACAATAAGAGATTTGAAAAAAGGTTATGTAGATATCGTAATCGGAACCCACAGAGTTCTTTCAAAAGACGTGAAATTTAAAGACTTAGGTTTGCTTATAATAGATGAAGAACAACGATTTGGTGTAAAACATAAAGAGAAAATTAAAGAACTAAAAAATAATATAGATGTATTAACGATGACTGCAACGCCAATTCCAAGAACATTGCATATGAGTCTTATCGGAATAAGAGATATGTCTATTATGGAAGAACCACCACAGGATAGAATGCCGATACAGACATATGTAATGGAATATAATGATGAAATCGTAAGAGAAGCTATAAACAGAGAACTATTACGAAATGGTCAGGTTTATTATGTATACAATATTGTACAAAACATAGCAGAACGTGCTGCCGAAATACAAAGACTTGTGCCTGATGCAAATGTAGCATTTGCACATGGTCAAATGAGTGAGCGACAGTTAGAAACAATTATGTATGATTTTGTAAATGGAGATATAGACGTATTAGTTTCTACTACTATAATAGAAACAGGGATTGATGTTTCAAATGCAAATACAATCATAATTCATAATGCAGAAAAAATGGGATTATCTCAGTTGTACCAGCTTAGAGGACGAGTAGGTCGTTCAAATAGGACTGCATATGCGTTTATGATGTACACAAGAAATAAATTGCTATCAGAGGTAGCAGAAAAGAGACTTGGTGCAATAAAGAATTTCACGGAATTAGGTTCCGGCGTAAAAATTGCCATGAGAGATTTGGAAATACGAGGAACCGGGAATTTACTTGGAGCGCAGCAACATGGACACATGGAGGCGGTAGGTTATGATCTGTACTGTAAAATGCTAAATGAAGCAATTCTTGTAAGAAAAGGAAAAACTCCGACACTTGAATTTGAAACAAAAATTGATGTACTTATAGATGCATTCGTTCCTGCAGGGTATATTAAAAGCGAGAGCCAGAAGATGGATGTGTATAAACGAATTGCAGGCATAGAAACGCAGGAAGAATACGAAGATATGCAGGATGAGTTAATAGACAGATTTGGAGAAATGCCTAGACAGGTAGAAAATCTGTTGAAAATTGTACTCATAAAAGCAACAGCACATGAAGCTTATATAACTGAAATAACAGGAAATAAGACAAAACTTAAATTTACAATGCATCCTACGGCTCCGATTGAAACAGAAAAAATACCGGAAATACTAAGCAAATACAACAGAAGATTAAAATTAATTCCGGACAAAACACCTTACTTCGAATATATTCCGATGAAACCGGCAAAAGACGCTGATGAATTGATGGAAAATATGCGAAAAGTAATTGAAGATATCCGAAGCTTAAAAAGAAGTTAATCAGAAGAATTGCTAATGATGGAAAAAATATAACATAACAATAAAATGGTTATGGCTGAGCAAATCTCAAAAATAACAACACAGCAGCATAAACAGGAGTAGAATCGATGAAAAATAAAAAAATGATGGCTACACTTACATGTTTTGTAGTGGCAATGGCTATAGTGGGATGCACAAGTAGCAAATCCCCTGATACCAATAAGCAGAAGGAAGCTACTACGGAATCAGTAACAGTAGAATCAAATTTAGAAAATTCATTAACACAAAATAATAATGAACAAAATAAAGAAGATGAAAATCAAACTTCAGAAAGCTTAGTTCGGAAAAATGAAAATCAAACTACAGAAGGTTTAATTCAGAAAAATGAAAGCCAAACTTCAGACAACATAAAACAGGAACAAAATAATCAACCATCTAGTGAAAGCCAGACAGTTGCATCAAAAGAATCGATAGGAATAAAAATAGAAGACATTGATTCTAAAGCAGACATAGCGGACATATATATGGATGAAGTTCGATATTATGCCTACAAAACACAGGCAACATACGAAGTTTATTATATGTCAAAAAATAAAGAACTTAAGTGGAATAAAAAACTAAAAATAGGTGTAACACTAGAAGAAGGGGTAAAAAGCCAGATACTTAGCAATATTTGCGAAAGACAGGCATTATACGAGGAAGCTTCAAAATATGACGTGTCTTTGAGTGCAGAAGAAGAAAGCGAGGCAAATGAAGAAGCTGACTACTATTTAGAAAATTCCAGCGAAAAAATGTTATCAAAAGTTAATATTAGTAAAGAAAGACTAGTTGAAATTTACAAAAAAGAAAAAATTGCAAAAAAAGTTGAAGATATATTAAACGCAAAAGAAAAAAATAGCGCAGATGAAATGTATCAACAATGGAAAAGCAAAGTTACAATTGTAATGGAAGAACCTTGGGGCAAAATAAACTTTTCAGAAAAAATAATGGAAGAGTAAAGAAAGGAGAAACTGATATGGGATTTTTAACAGGAAAGACAGCCATTATAACAGGTGGAGGAAGAGCAGTATTGCAGGATGGAAGCTGTGGTTCAATAGGCTATGGAATAGCAACGGCTTATGCAAAAGAAGGTGCCAATTTGGTACTTACAGGACGTAACGTTAAAAAACTTACAGACGCAAAAGAAGAATTGGAAAGCAAATACGGAATAAAAGTATTGCCAATTCAGGCTGACATAAATGCCGGAGCAGACAATGAAACTGTTGTTGCAAATGTAGTAAAGCAAACAATAGATGAGTTTGGAAGAATTGATGTGTTAATAAATAATGCACAGGCATCAGCTTCAGGAGTAACAATAGCAGATCATACAACACAACAATTTGATCTCGCAATGTATTCAGGGGTTTATGCGGCTTTCTACTATATGAAAGAATGCTATCCGTATTTAAAAGAAACAAAAGGTTCTGTAATTAATTTTGCATCAGGTGCAGGACTATTTGGAAACTATGGACAGTGTGCTTATGCTGCAGCAAAAGAAGGAATCAGAGGGCTTACAAGAGTTGCTGCAACCGAATGGGCAGCAGACGGCATAAATGCAAATGTGGTATGCCCACTTGCATGGACAGCTCAGCTTGAAAATTTTGAAAAAGCTTATCCGGATGCGTTTAAAGCAAATGTAAAAACACCACCAATGGGACATTTTGGAGACGTGGAGAAAGAAATAGGTCGCGTATGTGTACAGCTTGCTTCTCCAGACTTTAAATATATGAGTGGTGAAACGCTTACACTCGAAGGAGCCTTAGGCCAAAGACCATAGATAATAAATAAAAAAATTAAAAATAATTACGGATTATTCTAACTAAATTGGGATAATCCGTAATTTAGTTTACATAACATTAAAAAGAAGGAAATAGCTTAAAAAATTTTACGGTAAAAAATAGAAAAAAGAAAATAATCCGTAAATAGTAAAATGATATTTTAGAATAAATAAAAAACAAATCAAATCTAACATAAAGTATTAATGGGTACCAGACAGATTGATTTTAGAATATAAATTAAAACAAGTTAAATACAACACAGATAAAGTCATACTGATATTATATTTGAATAATAAGTAAAACCAATTCTATTAATGTATGATGACAAAGATCGCTAGAAGTAATGATTGCAGTTAGATTTAATTGACAAATACATAAAAATAAAAAAATTAAAAAAGCATGTTGACAACAGTCGAAATACGTAGTATTATACACAAGCTGACTGTTGAGACAGCAGTTCAGACAGAAAAATTTAATTGATTCTAAGTTTTGA
>NZ_QUGP01000012.1:0-222 GCF_003479125.1 Eubacterium sp. AF19-12LB
TCTAATAGGAATAATCGCCTTAGCAAATACAGCTTTAAATGAGTACATTCCATCCTGCAGACTTTTTAGATAACTTTCATTTAAACTAATAACAACATTTCCTTTCTGTTCTGCTACAGAAAATTGACTATTTGAAACTGTATTCTTATTACATTCCAAATATTCAAATTCATTATATTTAGCAACATCCGAACCTTTTGTCAAATAATCGTTACCTATTGT
>NZ_QUGP01000012.1:232-47699 GCF_003479125.1 Eubacterium sp. AF19-12LB
CAAATAATCGTTACCTATTGTGACAGATGCATTTCCATTTCCGTTCCATGTCCCAAACATTAAATATCCATCTTGATATGTAACCTTTGTAGTATTTCCATATACATTAAGACACATCATTGTCAAAACAGATACCATTAATAATATTAAAGCCTTACCTCTTACCTTCTTTGACATAATTATTGTCTCCTCTCTCTATTATTATTTCACATTATTAATTCCAATTATTATAAGTATTTATTCTACTTCTGATTATTATTTATACTATTACATCACCTCCAGCTACTCTTTCTGTAAAATCCAACAATACACATTTAATATCCATCAAATTTACTTCTTATTATTTGTCATCGTCTATTTAGCATATATACTACACCAATTTACTGTTAATTTTTTCTGTTATCTTATTTATAGTTGGAATTAATAAAATTATTTAGTTACTTAAAAATATCATATAAATCTTTTATAGTTTTATTAGGATTTTTGTTAAGAATTGTGTTAGATATGTCTAATCCCCCATATAAAACTAGCCACAAAGTATCTTTATTGTATATACACTAGTTATATAATCATTATATTGTTTTATAAAGTATGTGTCAACATCTTTTCTATTTTATTACGCATCAATTTATTTTACCATTATTAACCAACACCAATCTATCATTACTTTGAAAAAACAATTATATTTATTTGTTTTTTCACTAGTAAAATTTCTCCCCTATATTATAAACGATATTAGAACACAAAACCGAACACATTTTAATGAAATTTTTAAAATATTTAAAGCTTTTTTTCTTGTAACTTCTATATTACGGATTATAATTCATATTTCTAAAATATCCGTATTCGCATAATTCTAAATAACTAAATATAATATACCCATTCGCATAACTATAAATAGCCTAATATAACATACTGCCATTTATTCTAAAAAAGCCTAATATAACATCCCCATCCGCATGATTTTAATAAATCCAAATAAAAAAAAGCGAAGGCACATATGCTTTCGCATATATGCCTCCTAATAGTGATGTATATTATTATGAAATTCTAGCAATCCATCATTGTTTTTCCTTCGCCAACTAATCCGGCAAAGTCATCTACGAACGCGTCAATTGCTGATGTAATTGCTGCATTCTTAATTAATCCTTCAATAACTGCTGTTCCAACTGTTGCAGCACCGATTCCGTATTTTGTAAGTTCAAGAACCTGCTGTGAATTCTTAAAGCTTGCTGCTAATACTTCTGTGTTTAAACCATTGTTTTCAAAAATGTCATGGATATCCATAGCTGTCTTAATTCCATCATATCCCATGTTATCAATTCTGTTTACATAAGGTGCAGCGTATTTTGCTCCTGCCTTTGCAGCTAAAAATCCCTGCATTGGTGTGTAAATAGCTGTTGCTGTAATATTTACACCCTGTGCACTTAAAATCTTCATTGCCTTAAGTCCCTGTGGAGTTGTAGGAATCTTAACAAATGTATTTTCTCCAAGTCTTTCTCTAATTACTGCTGCTTCTTTAACCATGCCTTCAGCATCCTTAGAAACAACCTGAACATGAAGTTCACCGTCTTTTCCAACGATTTCTCTAAGTTCAGTTAATACTTCGTATGGATTTCTTCCACTCTTAGCTAAAATTGATGGGTTTGTTGTTACACCATCACATGGATATAAATCCCAAATCTCTCTTACTTTTTCAATGTCTGCATCGTCAATAATAAATTTCATCTTAATTTCCTCCTAGAATATTGGATTGTATAATTTAGGGTATTTGCTTTCGCAAATATCATAGTTGCCTTATTTAAATTCACAAATACTTTTTTTGTTTTTTTCCAAATCATTAAATTTATATTTATAATTTAAATCTCCAGAATCAGATTTTTGATTCCATTATCAGTTGCTATCTTTCCAAATGCTCTCATTTCGCTGTCTTTATACATTGGTGGATTATCTTCATAGCAAAACTTCATGTCAACCATATCATATTTTGCTTCCGCTAATGGATTATAATTCAGTAATTCATAATGCACATCCGGATAAATACCACTAATAAACTTTGCTATTCTGGAAATATTTTCTTCATTAGTGGTAATTCCCGGAATTAATGGAGTTCTGATAACTACTTCATCTTTCAAATCGGAGGTAAGCAGAATTTCAAGATTTTTCTTAATCAATTCATTGCTTACTCCTGTATATTTTTTATGTTGCTCTTCATCTATAATTTTGCAATCTGCAAATACATGGTCTAAATACTTTATTGCTTCTCTTACAACTTCCGACTTTACATTTAACGCTGTCTCAATTGATGTTGCAATTTTCTTTTCCTTCAACCCTTTAAGTATTCCTATTGCAAATTCATGTTGGAATAATGGTTCTCCGCCTGACAGCGTAACTCCACCTCCGTATTTGAAAAAAGGTTCATCTTTACTTGCTTCCTCAATTACCTCTTCAACTGTCATCTCTCTCGAGTCCATTGTTAATGCAACTGCCGGGCATGCATCTATGATTTCTTCCCAATTTTCATCTTTAGAAATATCCAATTTAATATTTCCGTCATGTTCGTATACACCACCATTCTTTGCTGTGTGTACACATGTGTTGCAATGAATACATTTATTAGGGAAATACAATGGTCTTTGCTTTATTGAAATTCCCTCAGGATTCTGACACCATACGCATTTTAAAGTACATCCTTTTAAAAATATGGTTGTTCGAATTCCTTTTCCATCGTGTGTCGAGAATCTTTTAAAATCAAATACATATCCTTTCATAGATTCCACCTTTTTTCATTTGTCCTAAGAATACATGATGCATTTTTAGGATATCAAATTATATTCTAACAGGCAGTCTAACCTGTCTGCTTTACGTTTTCCTGATATTTATATTTTACCTTTTTATTGTTTATTTTTAAACATCTATTTTAAATATCATTGTAACTTGTTCTTGCAATTATTTCATTCTGAAGTTCATCAGCTAATTCTACAAAATATGCTGTATAACCTGCTACACGAACTGTTAATCCTCTGTATGCTTCAGGATTTTTCTGAGCTGCCTGTAAGTCTTCTTTTCTAACTACGTTAAACTGAATATGTGGTATTTCCAAATCAACAAATGTACGAAGCATTTTTGCAAATTTGTCTATTCCATTCTCTGTCTTAAAGAATTCAGGAAGGAATTTCATATTTAATAATCCACCATTTGTTGTCCAGCTCTTATCTAATCTTGAAACTGATTTCAATACTGCTGTAGGTCCGTTTGTATCACGTCCGTATACAGGTGACATTCCTCCATCTGCTAAAGGTGTTCCTGCATATCTTCCATCAGGTGATGCACCTACATTTTCTCCCATTGGTACATGAGCTGAAACTGTATACATACCTGTGTGATATAAACCACCACGGTAGTTTTTGTAATTTTTTAATCTTTCTCTAAAGTATCCTGCCCATTTAGCACCTAATTCATCTACCCACTCAACATCGTTTCCGTATTTAGGAACTTTGTTGAGTAACATCGTTCTTAAAATTTCATCTTCTTCAAAGTTAGTTTCAAGCGCTTTAAGTAATCTTTCTTTTGATACTTTCTTTTCATCAAATACTAACTGTTTTACTGCTGCCAAACTGTCAGCTAAGTTAGCAACCTGAATCATCTGAATTCCTGAAAGGTTGTAATGCGCACCACCTCTTGTTACATCCATTCCTTTATCCATACAGTCATTAATTACTGCTGAAAGGAAAGGTGTTGGAAGTAAATCCATATGAGCTTTTTCAACCTGTTCGCATGCAAGAATCATCTTGTCCATATAGTAATCTACATGTGCCTTGAATGCATTTTCCAAATCTTCAAATGTTTCATATTCTGTAAGTTTTCCTCTATCAGGTGCAATCTGTTTTCCTGTAAGTAAATCAACACCACCTGTTAATGTTACTTCAAGAACTTTATTTAAGTTAAACATTGCTGCATCTGACCATCCAAGGTTATCTCCCTGTGTTGTAAGTTCAACACAACCTACGATTGCGTAATTTCTTGCATCTTTAGGTTCAACCTTCAAATCTTCAATCATTGCCGGAACAACTGCTTTATCATTAAAGAACTGTGGCATACCACTTCCAAGTGATACAACTTTGATTGCTGCCTTTAATAATTTATCACTAGTCTTTTCACACAATCTTACTGAAAGATTTGGCTGCGGAAGACCAATGTGTTCCTGCGCTTTTAAATAAATATATGAAAGTTCATTTTCAAATGGTTCTCCATTTTCATCCTGTCCACCAACTGCAATATTAAATCCAATTGGGAAGCCTGCAAAGAACTTAGCACTGTTTGAATTTCTCATATATACTATTTCATTAAATTTTAACCATAAGCATTCTGTTATTTCTAATGCATCCTGTTCTGTCATAACACCGTCGTCGATATCTTTCTTAAAATATGGATACATAAATGTGTCCATTCTTCCCGGTGAAAATGATGATGCATTTGATTCCATCTGAAGAATTACAAATAAGAACCAGATTGCCTGATTTGCTTCATGGAAATTTTGTGCCGGTCTTTCTGCAATATTCTTACAGTTTTCTGCAACCTTTTTCATGTTATCAGCATATTCAGGATATTCCTTCGCTTTCTCAAGGCATAAATCATGATATCTCATTATGAAATTAATAACACCTTCCATAACTGTGCTTACGCTCTTGTAAAATAATTTCTTCTCTTCATCCGTTTCTTTATTGTAATGATTATCAGCTTCTGCCTTTAATCCTGCCGGTCCTTTTTCAAGCCATCCTTTGCAGTCAGGATTGATGTGGCCCTGTGCATGGTCTTTCTGATTTATCTTTACAATCTTAGCAATTTCATCTATTTCTTTTCCATATCTTGCTCTTAAAACATCTTCGAGTGATTTTCCCTGCCAGTATGGATAAATAACTTCTCTAAAATATGAGATGTCTTCTTCATGTACATTAAATTTGTCCTGTGGTCGTGTAGGTAATGTTTCAAATTCCTTGTTTACCCATGTACTTCCGCTTTCCGGGAAAACTACTCCGTAACGAACTCCTGCTGTTCTGTTACCTACAATCATTTCTTCAGGTTCAACACTAATATTGATTTTCTCTAAACAATTCTTTAAAGAATAAGCTCTCTGCATGATTCTTGGTTCATCCTCATGCTGCTTATATGTGTCAGTAATTATCTTAGCCTGCTCAATTGACGCATATCTCTTTTCAGAAAGCATCTTATCTTTTAAAACTGAAATTCTTTCTTTCATAACCAACTCGCTCATAATTACTCCTTTCAAATATATGTTTTTCATTTATTATTTTTTCCCAGTTATTATTGTTTGTTATATTCTGTATTTCTTCCAGGATTATTCGTTATTCACTGTAATTTTATTCTATAATAACCCTTCTCGTATGTCAATGTATTTATTATTGTTTGTTATTGCTTTTTATTGTTTGTTATTGTTTTTTAATCCCTAATTTGCACTATCGATGATGAAATTTCTTCTGTACAAACTGCGATTTTATTATGAAACGTTTTTACATATTTTTTAATATAAAAAAACAGATAAAATCCATTATGATACTAAATTTTAACTAAAACATATTTTTATTAATACGTCTAAAACTTTTTATCAATTATAGATTTTATCTGTTTCAATTTTTTGTTTATGCAAACCACTGTATTCCATATCTCTCTATATTTTCTTTTATTTCTTTTTCAGGTTTGCTGTCTAAAATGAATCCTTCAAATTCACCAACTGTTGAATATCTGTAATTTCCATCTATGGAAAATTTTCTGTTCTCAAGCATCACATAACTTTTGTTACTTGCTTCCATGATTGCTTTTTTTGTCATTGCATCATCAACAGCATATGTATAAACACAATCTTTTTCCAAATCTACTCCTGCTGAACCCATAAACGCTTTATCAAATCTGAATTCCTTAATTTGATTATTTGTCAGTGTTCCAACAAAACCATCTCTACCTCTGCTTAATGTTCCTCCCAAAAATACAAGTTTAGTATCAACCGGAGATGTGAATGTAAGCATTACATCAATCATATTTGTAACTATTGTTATCTTAAGATTTGCCTGAACTATTAACTTAACTAATTCAATATTGGCTGTAGATATATCAAGAAATATTACATCTCCTTCTTCAATCAAACTTAATGCTTTTTCGGCAATTCTATTTTTTTCTTTTGTAAATTTTCCAATACGTTGCGAAACATACAAATCATGAATGTTGGTTCTTACCTTAACAGCACCACCATAAGTCTTTTTGAGAAGTCCTTTTCGCTCTAATATTGTCAAATCTTTTCTTATACTATCTTGTGTTACATCAAACTTTTTACTTAAGTCTTTTACTAACACTGAACCTTCTCTATTTAAAATTTCAACAATCTTTTCATGTCTTTCGGATGCTAACATATGTACCTCCTGTCATATGACCCTAAATCATTTTTCTTTTAATATACAATATTGTTGATTATTTTACATTTTTTGTCAAGTTTTCAAAAATTATCTCTCCAACTCCACCTGCATTATTGTCCGATTTTGTTATATGTTTTGCAGCTGATTTTGCTTTTTCATTTCCGCTTACAAGCGCATATGATTCTCCCGCCCATTTAAGCATTGTCACATCATTTCCTGAGTCTCCAAATGCCATTACTTCCTCTGCTTTTATTCCTAATTTGTCAGAAAGCCATGCAAGTCCGTTTCCTTTATCGGCACCCGTCCCTGTTATTTCGATGTTTCCTACAAATCCTGCAGTATATACAAGATTAGGTATTTTACTTAAGGCATCCATTATTTCCTGAACTACCTTTGTATCAACATAATCTACATTAAACTTTTCAATTGGAACATTATCAACTACTTCCTGTAAATCTTTTGTTAATTTCATTCTTTTTCTATATTCAACCAAAAATACTTCCGGTAATCCTTCAGTATTGAGGAAATTGTCATATGAATATTTATTAACATAAGCTTCCTGTCCTGCATAGATTTGAAATACTGCATTATGTTCAACCAATATTTTTAATATTTTCTTACCTGCTTCTTTACTAATATAGCTAGACTTTATAACTTCATTTGTTGTTTTATCAACTACAATAGCACCATTTGACAATACCATATAATCAACGCATCCAACATCATCTATTTCTTTTTGTGAAATTGATTGTGTTCTACCTGTCGACATAACAACTTTTATTCCCTGTTCATGTGCCATTTTCATAGCTTCGATATTTTTTTCATTAATCGTTAAATGATCATCTCCTACAAAAGTTCCATCAACATCAAATGCAATTAATTTAATACTCATTTCTTTCTCCTCTTGATTGATTTGTCCATTTTAATTAGAGACATACACTCGTCTCCAAATCCTGTATGCATCTTTTCCGACACATACAACCACATAATACTATATAAACTTATTATTTTCTACAATTAAATTTATGGTTATAACCGGCATTTAATTGTATACACTACCAATTTATCTTTTATTCTCTGTTATAAAAAACTCTCGAATGAATAATCAAACGAGAGTTTTTATAATTAATTCCGGCTATTTATTCATAGCCTTTTATTAAAATTTTATTTTAATAATTCTAATACTTCTTCTTCTGTTACACATTTCATTACTTTTTCAGCTAATGCTTTGCATTCATCTATGCTGCAATCTGAGATTGTCTTTCTTGTCTTCAATACGCTTGTAGCACTTACACTGAATTCATCTAAGCCAAATGCAAGTAATAATGGTATAAGTTTTGGATCAGCTGCTGCTTCACCGCACATTCCAACCATAATTCCTTCTGCTTTACCACATTCAATAATTCTCTTGATTGCACGAAGAACTGCCGGATTATATGTTGAGTAAAGGTATGCAACTTTCGCATTTCCTCTGTCAACAGCCATTGTATAACCTGTCAAATCATTTGTTCCAATACTAAAGAAATCTGCTTCCTTAGCAAGTGCATCTGCCATCATGCATGCTGCAGGTGTTTCCATCATTACTCCAACTTTAACATCTTTATTATAAGCAATTCCATCTTTATCTAACTGACGTTTAATGTCCTCAAGAATTACCTTAACTGCACGAAGTTCATCTACTCCTGTTACAAGTGGAACCATTATCTTAATATCTCCAAAAGCACTTGCTCTAAGAAGAGCTCTCAACTGTACTTCGTAGATATCTCTTCTCTTCAAGCAGAAACGAATTGCTCTAAATCCTAAGAATGGGTTTTCTTCTGTTTCTAATCCTAAGTAAGGGATTGCCTTATCTCCACCTATATCAAGCGTTCTAATAATTACAGGTTTTCCTTTCATTGTCTCAGCAACTTTCTTGTATGCTTCAAACTGTTCTTCTTCTGTTGGAACACTATCTCTATCCATAAATAAAAATTCTGTTCTGAAAAGACCAATTCCTTCGCCGTCGCATTCAACAACTTTATCTGCATCTTCAGGCTTACCAATATTTGAAACTAATTCAACCTTAACGCCGTCTTTTGTTTGAGATGGTTTACCCTTGTATGCTTTTAACAATTCTTTTTCTGCTGCATAATCAGCAAATTTCTTTTCAAATTCTTTAACTGTTGCTTCATCAGGATTAACAATTGCTTCTCCCTTGCTTCCATCAAGAACTACTGTATCTCCATTTTTAACAATTCCACAAATTCCTTCAATACTTAATACCGCAGGTATTTCCATTGCTCTTGCAAGAATTGCTGAGTGAGATGTTCTTCCACCTACTTCTGTTAAAATTCCTGCAATGTTAGCCGGATTAATTCCTGCTGTCATAGATGGTGTTAAATCTCTTGCAACTAATACAGTATTTTCAGGTACCTGTGAAATATCAACTTCTTCAATACCCATCAAAATCTTAAGCATACGTGACTTAATATCCATTAAATCTGTTGCTCTCTGCTGAATTAATTCATCAGGAACTGCTGCAAACATTTCTGCTGTCTGGTCAAGTACCTGTTCTAATGCCATTTCTGCTGAAATCTTCTCGCTTATCATCAATGCTGAAATCTGTTCTTCAATCATTGGATCCTGAAGCATAATAATATGACCTCTTAAAATATCAGCATCCTGTTCTCCAACCGTCTTTTCCATCTTGTCTGCCATTTCATTTGTTATTGAAACAAATTTTTCAATAGCATCCTGTAATCTTTTTAATTCAGCATCTGTATCAGTAACGCTTTTCTTTTCAACTGTTAAATCATGTTCTTCAATTAACACTACTTTTCCGATTCCGATTCCTTCAGAACCTGCAATACCTTTATACATAAGCATTCCTCACAATCTAATCTTATTCACCAAAGTTCTGTGATTCTAATTCTTCAATCTTAGCCATAGCTGCTGCTTCGTCTTCTCCATCACATTCAAATGTAACTTCTGAACCACATTTAATACATGCTGAAATAATGTTAATTAAACTCTTAGCATTAATTCTCTTATCTCCAAATACGATTGTCACGTCACATACAAATTTGCCCATTTCCTTTGCTACAACTCCTGCCGGTCTCATGTGTAATCCTTCTGCGTTTTCAATTTTAACTGTTCTACTTACCATTTCTTTTTCCTCCTTAATTTCTAAATAAATCTTAATATATACATCAATACAATCTTTTGTATTATTTCCAAATCCACATTGTTCTATTTAAATTTTATATTTTTCTTTCACAAATACTAATACTACTACTATTTTCAGTTTAAAACGGGCAGGCATTTTGCATGTCTGCCCATTTTGATTCTACGCTTACTGTGTACCCTTCAAATCTTCAATCCCCTATGGTAATAATTTATAAGGTTTTATTTTGACTAAATAATCCGTTCTTTTTCGGGAATTTATTTAAGCATTGATATCATTTTTTCTACAATTGCGTCTGCCTGCTTAATAGCCGGACCAACACCGATTTTAACCTTTTTAAGATTGTCAAAACGTTCTACGTTCTTAATTGGCATATCTGTTGTAAGAATAACTGCGTCTGCTGTTGCAATATCAGCTGCTGTTATTTCATTTTCAATCCCAATTGAGCCCTGTGTTTCAACTTTACATTCAACACCTGCTTTTTCACAAGCCTGCTGAATAGCTTCTGCTGCCATATAAGTATGTGCAACCCCTGAAGGGCATGCTGTAACTGCTAAAAATTTCATATCACTCACTCACTTTCTTAGATTTTATTTTATAGAAGCCACAACCAATTATCTTTGTGGCTTCTTATCATTCACTAATTAATTATTATATTATTCGAATGAAATATCGATATCTTCGACAACTTCTTCTTTTTCTACATAATCTTTCTTGAATATTGCACAAAGTGCTACATAAATCGCTACACCAATTAAGATACAAATAATGTAAAGTGGCCAACCAGCTAAGAAGCTTTCACCCTGAATAACAGGAGCTACGATCAAACCACCCCAGCAAGCTGACATCTTAGCGCCAACGCCAAGGAGTCCTGCGATACCACCGGCAATTGCTGATGAAATCATGTTAATAGGAATCATTCTTGTTGGATCTGCTGCTGTATATGAAATAGCACCTTCTGTGATACCACAGAAGCCCATTGCTATAGCACCGATACCTGCGTTCTGTTCTTCTTTTGAGAATTTCTTCTTTAAAATTAATGAAGCGACACCACAACCAATTGGAGGTACACAAATTGCGATACCAACTGGAGCTGCGAATGTATAGATGCCTGTACCTACGAAAGCTACCATTAAGATTGAGTAAGCAACTTTGTTTACAGGACCACCAAGGTCAAATGCGATCATAAGTGCTGCTAAAGCACTGATACCTGCAAGTGCTAAACTTCCATGATCTCCGTGAGCCATGTTTCTCATAACATCTTCTAACCATGTCATGAATGCTGCAATAGGTGTTCCGCATGCAAACATTATAATACCAACTGCCAATACACCAATTACTGGAATGATGATAATTGACTTAAGTGACTGCATTGACTTAGGAAGTGGAATCTTCTTTAAGTAATGAGCAATAATACCACCAAGTAAACCAGCAATAGCTGCTCCGATAAATCCTGCTGAAGCTGTTGTAACAGCGCCATCAGCAAAACCTGTAGGAATGTTTAAGGCCATGAATCCGCCTGCCATACCAACTGCAATACCAGGTCTGTCAGCGATTGAAAATGCAATGTATGCTGCAAATACAGGACACATTAATCCAAGAGCATCAACTCCGATTGTCCATAACCAGTAAGGAATTCCTGAACCCCATCCTGGGGCTGCTCCTTCACCTGTTAATAAAACGGCAATAGCCATTAAAATACCACCACCAACAACAACTGGAATCATGTAAGATACACCATTCATAAGATGTGTTTTAGTGTGTTTTAAAATATCAACTAATTCTTTCATAATATCGTCCTTTCTTATTATGTTTTCTCTTAAACTGCACCGATTAATTCAATTACTTCATCTGCAGTTTTTGCACTAAATAATTTTTCTCTGAAATCGTCATGCATTACTTTTCTAAATAAGCCTGCAAGAATTTCAAGATGTCTGTCTCCCTGTCCCGGAGACGGAACACCAATCTGGAACACTAACTCAACTTCTTCTGAGTCGTCCCATTTCATCGGATGACTAAGTCTTACAAATGCCAATGAAGGTTCTTTTACATGTACTGATTTAGAATGAGGTGTTGCAACAGAAAATCCAACTGCTGTACTTGAACCTGCTTCTCTTTTCATTACGTCTGCAACATATCCTTCCTTGTCAATAAGTCTTCCGTCCTTGTCCATTGCATCAGCGATTAAATTAATTACTTCGTCTCTGTCTTTCGCGTCTACGTCGAACATTACAATCTCTTTGCTCATTAAGTCTTTAGCCAACTTCTTGTACCTCCTTAAATAAAATTATTACCTTTCTTACAACATTAATTTTACTAATTTCGTTTCTTGTTTTCAACGCCCCACAAAACAGAAAATTGCACTATTCCTAGTGCAATTTTTCTGTATCTCTTATGTGAAACGTTTTTCTTGTAGCCCTTTATTTATAGGCATTACAACAATTTTACTTTTTATGATTCTCTAGTCATTTTTTGCCCTAACTCCAGTGCAAATCTGACATAATGCTCTTCTCAATTTCCATTTCATTATTGCTTTTTCTGATTCTCTGAATTTTACTTTCAGAGTTCAAAAATCTTGACAAATCTGCAAAGAACATTTTTGTTGTATTAATATTGTCAAAATTAAGTGCCAAAAGGAAAATAATATCTACATTATCCTCTCCCCAGTCAATCTCATAATTAACCTTAATAATATATACTATTGGTTTTAATACATTTTTAGATTTTCCATGCGGGATTGCTGTTTTGTTTCCAATGGCAGTAGAACTGATTTCTTCTCTCTGCATTACATCTGAATAAAAGTCCTCAGTAACATATCCATCTTCTACCAACTTGTCGCTTGCAGCTTTCAAAATTTCTGCCTTTGTCATTTTTTTACTTACAACACTTATATATTTTCTATCTATTACTGAATATAATTCATAATTGTCTGCAATTGAATTTGTCATATATTCAAAGCAGGCATCCTTGATTTTCTTTATATCATTATTACTTACAAGAGGTGATATATTTACAACCTTATCTTCATATTCAAATCCCGGAAGCATTGACAAAACAATGTCAAATTCGTATTCATCAATTTCTGCTATCTTTTCTGATGATAAAATCGAAACAATTTTTACTTCTTCTATTTTATCTTCTATTTTACCGGCAACAATGCTTGCAGCTGCCACGCCACTTGTTCCTATTAAGATAGCCTTTACATTTTTTTGATTTCTATGCATTGCTCCACCAAAATACAAAGCTAAGAATGACATTTCATGCTCCGTTGGTGATGCGTGACAATATTTTTCATAAAATTTAGATAATGTAAATGTTGTTGCAAATATTCCTGAATACATTTCTTTTACATCATATAAAAATGGATTTGCTATCTCTATTCCATATTTTGTTCTAATGAATGAAGCTGGAAGAAATGCCCTCAGGCTATTAACAAGCAAATCATTTTCCACAAAATTAATATTTAAAATTTCAGACATATATTCAAGCATTTCATCGCATACTTTATCGCTTAAATCATAAAAACCTTCATTATGAAACTGCTCAAATTCTACTTCTGCTCTTTGCATTGCTGCAGAAGCAAATATAATATCCACATAATGCTTTTCAACATCATTTAATTCGATTTTGCCTATTTTCTCTAATTCTTCAACAGCTTTATTTGTGATTTCTTCATTAATATATTCTTCATATTCATCTATATTTTCCTTTAGCAGATGTCCCATTCTTACTCTTAAAAGCTGAATGCACAAATATTTCACACACGCTTTGAATGAGTAATCCGTATAAACAATATTATATTCTTTTTCTATTGCCTCTACAGTTTGTATCGCTCTTTCAAAATTGTCTCGTCCAAAATTATTTACACAAATACTTTCATCAAGTACTGACAACCTGTAATCAATTGGTTTTATAATTTTATGATTTCCAATAGGAAATACGCAATATTTTTTTAATGCTTTTCTTATTGAAAATTCATCTCCCGTAACAAATACACCATGCCCTGCTACTCTGTTTACAGTTATGTTATGTTTCTGTAAACGTTCCGCAACACAGTCAATATCATCACTTATAACTTTTTTGCTTACGTTTAGCTCATCTGAAAAAAGTGCTAATGTATAAGTATCCCATCCGCTTAAAAGAATAAACATTATATAGCTCATTCTCTGATTCTTCGACAAGACTGTTCTCTTGTCCTTTTTCATATCTTCAATCTGAACTATCTGTTCGTCTGTGAAGTTTGCAACAAATCCTATTCCCGGTTTTCGTTCAAGTTTCATTCCATTTTCATCACAAAAATCTGAAACTTCTTTTATATAAGTTTTTACACTTCTCTCAGACACACCTAGGCCTAACGCTAAAACTTTTGATGTTACCGGCTTTGCATTGTTTTCAACTAGTTTTTCAACTATTTGCATTCCTCTTTCTGATAACATAATTACCCTCTCCTACATGGCAACATTACAAATATGAAGCCATTACTGTTAAGTCTCCTGATATTTTGCATTCGCCTATTCCTGAAGGAATAATAAAATGGTCACCTTTTGTAATTTTGCTTCCGTTTATTTCACCTTCACCGTTAATAACGCTGACATTCATAAACGGTTTGTCCATCGTAAATTTATATTTACCTGCAACATCCCACTTTTCAAGAGTATAAAAATCACATTTAACAAGAGTTGTCTTTGTCAAATCTCCTTCATTTTCAACTATAATCTTCCCATCATAATCATGATGTGGTGCCTCAATACAGTCAATACTCTGCTGTACGTGTAATTCTCTAGGCTTTCCATTACTTAATCTGTCATAATCGTAAACTCTGTAAGTAATATCACTGCTTTGCTGTGTTTCAATTAAAAGTGTTCCACCTTTAATAGCATGAAGGCATCCCGGATTTATCTGGAAAAAATCCCCTTTCTTAATAGGTATTGTTCTAATTAATTCATTCCATCTGCCCTCGTGAATCATGTCTGCAAGTTCTTTTTTGTCTTTTGCATGATGTCCGATAACGATATTTGCATCTTCTTTACAGTCTAAAATATACCAGCACTCTGTTTTTCCAAGTGAGCCATTTTCATGAACCGCTGCATATTCATCATTTGGATGAACCTGAATGCTTAAATCGTCTTCGGCACCTATTATTTTTACTAATAATGGAAATATGTTATCCTGAATGTTTCCAAATAATTCTCTGTGATTTTCATAAACCCATGATAAAGTTTTGCCTTCAAACTCACCATTTGCAATAGTACAATCACCTGACTTGTGTGCGCTAATTCCCCAACACTCACCCGTCTTATCTGTCGCCTGTTCGTAACCAAATTCTTTTAATAATTTGCCACCCCATATAGCTTCTTTGAATACCGGATTTAAAAATAATATTTCCATATTATGCTCCTTTCAATTTCCTATTTTTGTATACATACACTAATTAAGTGTTTATTTTATTAAGCCAGACATATAATTTTAACTAAATTTATTAAAAAATTTTGTCCCACTATTGAATTATTTTATCATATTTGCTTTTTTAATCATACCTATAAAATAAAAAATATATTCTATAATAATAACCACATAAGGATTTTTTATGTTTTTTAAAAATTTTTCAGGTAAAAAATGGCTTTTTATAATCGCTTTACCAATAATTTTATTTTTTTCTCTATTTGCAAAATTTAGATTTTTTACTTCCCCACAAACTCCGGATAATATGTCTGTTCAATCAGAATTTGACAATTATACAACCTCTCTTGTTACATCTTCCCTATCTTCCGACACTCTTAGTATGCACTTTTATATTGCCAACACAAATGAATTTTTTCAAACAGATTTTCCACAGTCATTGGGAACATTTTCTTTAAAAGATATGAAAAACAGTCAATCGGACTATATTGAACAAATAAATACATTACAAAAATTTGACTATAGATTACTTTCTAAATCACAACAGATTACATATGACATTTTACTTTCTCACTTTCGTACTGAATTAGATTTTGGAGATTTATGCAAATATTATGATTGCCTTAGTCCTACAACAGGAATTCAGGCACAACTTCCTATTTTATTATCTGAATACGAATTTTATTCCGAAAAAGACATAAAAAACTATTTTTTACTATTAAAAAGTGTTCCCGATTTTTTTGATAGCATTATAAATTTTGAATCTGAAAAAATTGATAACAAAACATTTATGTCTAAATCAAATTGCGAGTCCATCATTGCTCAATGCCTGTCATTAATTAACGACAGCTCCAATAAAAATAATTTATTAATAGAAACATTTAATTCCAGATTAAAAAAATGCAAATTCCTATCAGACAAAACAGTTACTGATTACTTAAATTTAAACGAAAATTATGTAAATAATTATGTTTTATATTCGTATAAAAAACTTGCTGACAAATTATCCGATTTTAATTCTTCTTATTATATAAACAAAGACTTAGAATACTATACTCTTGCAGATTCTAAACAAGGTAAAGCTTATTATGAATATCTTGTTTCCTCTAAAACCGGAAGTACCAAAACGGTTTCTGAATTAAAAGCACGTATTCAAAGTCAGATTGCCGCCGATATGACTCAGGTTTCTTCTTTATTTACTTCTAATCCTGAACTTGAATCACAATTTTATAATTCAACTTCAACTACTATTACAGAACCTACAAATATACTTAAGGATTTAAAAGACAAAATAAATAATCCTGACAGTTCATTTTATGAAATCTGCAAATTAGATTCCATTAAATATGATTTAAAATATGTTGAGCCTTCTCTTCAGAACTATTTAAGTCCGGCATTTTATCTTTCTCCACCGATTGATATGCCTGAGAAAAACACTATTTATGTCAACAAAAGTGACAAATTTAAAAATCAGGATTTATATACAACTTTAGCCCATGAAGGATTTCCCGGACATTTGTACCAAAACCATGTTTTCTCCACTACTAATCCTTCTGCAATTCGCTATATTTTAAGTTTTGGTGGATATACCGAAGGTTGGGCAACTTATGCCGAATTTTTGTCTTACAGTTATGAAGTAGCTGATCCATCTCTTGCAAAAGCATTAAGTTGTAGTGCTTCATTTTCTCTTGGACTGTATTCTCTTGTAGATATTGGGGTTAACTATGAAGGTTGGACACCGGAAGACACCGGAGCATTTTTAAAACATTATGGATTTTCCCAGCCTGATATACAGACTGAAATATATAATTCCGTTACTGAATCCCCGGCAAATTATCTGCAGTATTATGTTGGTTATTTGGAAATAACAGAACTCAAAAATTTGTACCTGCAAAACCATTCCCAAAAAAATGCTTTGCGCGACTTCCATAGCTTTCTTTTGAAGTTTGGTCCTGCACCATTTGACGTAATTCAAAAATGGATGTTATAAAATAATTGTTGATGCTACCAGCGACAAAATAACAATTCATATATTCTTAATTGTAGTGTATATTTTCATTTGCTTTAGTTTTTATTGATAAGAAATAAATATACGCCAAAAAATTCCGGCAGATTTTATGTTGCAAACGATAGGCAGATTTTTGAAATTTTGCGAGCATAGCTTAAATTAAAAAGTTATGTATGAGCCAAAAAGCGAGTTTAACTTTTTAATTTATAATAAGCGGCGTAGCAAAATAAAAAAATCAACGTGTTTGCGGCATAAAATCTGCCGGACTGTTTTGTAGGTTTATTTTAATTTAAAGTTGGAATGTCTTTCCTAATTTTTCTACTTCTTCTTTTGTTGCAAGATTATCAGAAAATGCACTTGCGCTTCCTGTTAACAATCCCTTTCTAAGAGCCTCTTTGTATTCGCCACTTTCCAAATAACCTGCGATAAATCCCGCTACCATTGAATCACCGGCTCCTACAGAATTCTTAACTTTTCCCTTTGGGCATTCACTCTTGTAAACCTGTCCATCTTCTGAAACTAATACTGCACCTTCGCCTGCCATTGAAATTAAAACATTTCTTGCTCCGGCTTCCTGCATTTTCTTTGCATAAGGCACAACTTCATCTCTTGTATTTAATGTAACTCCATATATTTCACCTAATTCATGATTGTTTGGCTTAATAAGAAATGGTTTGTATTTTAAAACATTAACAAGTAAATCTTTTGTTGCATCAACAACTATCTTAATATCTTTTCCCTGTAAGTGTTCCATAATATCACTGTACATTGTTTCAGGCATTACTGATGGTATACTTCCTGCTAAAACTAAAATATCCCCATCCTGAATTTTGTCTAATTTCTCATATAACGCATCAATATCGTCCTGTTTTATTCCAGGGCCCATACCATTTATTTCACTTTCTTTCTGAGCTCTGATTTTAACATTTATTCTTGTTATACCTTCATTAACTTTTATGAAGTCAGCATTTACACCATTTGCTGTAAGCATTCCCTGAACACTGTCGCCTGTAAATCCTGCCAAAAATCCTAAAGCTGTATTTTCAAATCCAAGATTACTAAGTACCATTGAAACATTAATTCCTTTTCCACCAGGGAACATTAACTCCTCAGATGTTCTGTTTACAAATCCCTCTTTGAAATCTTCTACTGTTACTATGTAATCAATAGAAGGATTAAATGTAACCGTATAAATCATAGATGCACCTCCGAATTTATTACTATATTTCACATACACAGACTATTCGTCCTAACACTATTTATTACATTATAATTTTATATTTTTTTCATTTCAACTTGTCTCTAATATTAATTTTGCACTAAGTTTAGTTAAATTATTTATCAGCTACATTAATTTAGCTACCATTACACTTGCAATTGTTCCGGCAAGAGTGGCAAATAATGCTCCTGGAAGAGTCCATCTTGTCTTTGTTACCTTTGCAGTCATAAAATAAACCGACATCGTGTAAAAAACCGTTTCTGTACTACTCAATATGATTGAAGCTACATTTGCAATATATGAATCTACTCCATATTTTTTATAAACATCAAGAAGCATTCCTGTTGCTGCCGAAGACGAAAATATTTTTACTATATTTAACGGCACTAACTCTCCCGGAAATCCAATATATTTTGTTACTTTTCCAATCTGTTTGCCACAAAAGTCCATTGCTCCTGACTCTCTAAGCATTCCTACCGCCACCATTAACCCTATTAAAGTCGGCATAACTTTTATTACTGTCGCAAATCCATCTTTTGCCCCATCTACAAAATCAATGTACACTTTCGTTTTTTTCTTTAATCCATATAAAACTATTATTAATATTAAAATGGGAATTATGTAATTAGACAATGTTGCAATATTCACTTAGCACCTGCCATTTTATTTTTATAAATAATATGAATTTTACATAAAAAAAATGCCATAGCCTAACCATTTGATTAAGCTATGACATTTCATGTATTAAAATCCATTATGTCAATTTTAATTATCCTGTTTTTCACCTGTTCTGTATTCATCAATCTTCTTGTAATTATCTGCAAGTGATACTTCTCCTTCAATAGGGATAATTTCCTTATTGAATACAGGTTTTAATAAAATAGGTGTAATGATTGTTGTAATAACAACGACTATAATAATTGGTCCCATAATATTGTTACTCATAAGACCTACTGCTGCACCTTTGCTGGCTACGATTAAGGCAACTTCACCTCTTGAAATCATACCAACACCAATTCTAAGTGCCTGATAATTCTTGTATCCACAAACCTTTGCGCCAAGACCACAACCGATAATCTTTGTTAACAATGCAACTATTGTTATTACTGCTGCAAATGCAATGATTGCAGGTCCCATCTTTGGAAGTTCAACCTTAAGACCAATACTTGCAAAGAAAATTGGGCTTAAAAGCAAATATGATAATACATCAAATTTTGATGCGATGAACTGATCTTTCTGAGTCATTGATATAATTAAGCCTGCGAAGAATGCACCTGTAATATCTGCAACTCCAAAGAAATGTTCTGCACAAAATGCCATTACAAGACAGATAACGAATGCAATAATTGCATGTCTGTGCATTCCTTTACCACTAATTTCACACCATTTCTTAAATGCATAATAAACAATAACTCCGACAACTCCGCAAAATACGAAGAATAATACTATCTTAAATAAAACAACTGCAATATTTACTGATGTGTCAGCTAAGCTTGTTACAATTGTAAGAGCTATGATACCTAAAATATCATCAATAATGGCAGCTCCAAGAATTGCATTTCCTGATTTAGTTTTTAATTTACCTAATTCTTTTAAAGTTTCAACTGTAATACTTACAGAAGTTGCTGTTAAAATTACACCAATAAATACTGACTGTAAAAATACTGAACTTGTAACATCTGATGTGTCAATATATCCATTATTAATGAATAAATATGCAACACCACCACCAACAACTAAAGGAACTATAACACCTAAAAGTGCTATTACAAATGAAGCTTTTCCACTTCGTTTAAGTTCTTCAATGTCAGTTTCCATACCTGCACAGAACATAAGAACAATTACACCTAATTCTGCCATATTCTGTATCATGTCTGTTTCTGTTAACACTCCTACACATGCAGGTCCTAAAATAACACCAGCCAAAAGAGCACCAACAACCTGTGGCATATTAACTTTCTTTGTGAAGAGACCAAGAATCTTTGTACTAGCTAGAATAATAGCTATGTCTAAAAGAAATTTGTAATCCATTTTTCCTACCTCTTTTCTCATTAGTTTCTTATATACGAAACAAAAATATAGTGCGAAGTATCACTATGTACATCTTCGCACCACGTTTATTTTAACACTTTGTTTACAAATGTCAATCATATTTATTTTACTTGTTTTTGTGTTATTTTTACTCGTTTTTTGTAAATACTTTTTGCTACTTATTTTACATACATTCCGTATTTAATGTTAACTCTATCAATCTTTTTTAGCATCGGAATTAACATAAACCATAAAAATATAAAAGTTGATATACCATGTATTACATTCATAATAAATCCTGCAGTATAAGCTGTTATAAAAGCCTGAACACTTGGACTGTCTGTAGACATAAGAACTGTTGCCGTATCCATAATAACACCATAAACAACTATTGTTGCAAGCATCCCCATAAAACAAATAAAATTTTTTTGCTTCTTAGGAATATAACTTCCCACATTCCTTTTACTGTATGCAATCCCAAAAATATATCCTAAAAGTCCAAAGGCTACCATTTGCCATGGTGTCCAGGGACCCTGACCCATAAAAAAATTTGACACAAATGCCGTCATGGCTCCTGTTAAAAATCCTGCCTTCTTACCTAATGCAATTCCTGTAATAATTATAATTGCAGCGCAAGGTTTTACCTGTGGAGTCATGTAAAAAATAACTCTTCCGATAACTGCAAAACTAATCATGCACACAAGCATTACTATTTCTCTTGCCCTCGGTTTTCTTTTTTCAAATCCTAACGCAAATACAACAAATGAAATAAGTATAATTAATAAACCTACTCCGTAATAGAACCGGCTGTCATTGACCATACCACTTCCTCCTTTGTAATTGCTTTTTCAATTAATTCTCCTGCCATTTTATGAGAAACTGTTGTGTAAAATCTGTTTGTGCAAATCATTTCTCTTATACTGCTTTCTGAAATAATTTTTCCTTGGAAAAACATAGCACATCTGTCTCCATATTCTGCACAAAATTCCACGTCATGACTTACTATTACAATCGTCTTTCCCTGTTTTTTTAAATCAAGAATTATTTTTCCCATTTCTTTTTTATAAATTACATCAATTCCTTTTGTTGGTTCATCTAAAAGTAAAATATCAGGATTACACAACAACACCTTTGCCATTGCAAGCTTTTGCTGCTCGCCTCCACTCAAATCATATGGATGTGTTTTTTCATATTTATCCAGATTTAGTTTTGTTAAAATATCTTTATTTCCATCAACCTCATCTATAACCGTGTCATGAAGGAACATTGTCTGGACATTCTGTGGCATGTACACAATTTTGCCATTTATTTTTACTTTTCCTCTATATTGCTTCAATATTCCACACAATATTTTGATTAATGTTGATTTTCCTGCACCGTTTCCTCCTAATATGCAGTAAATCTGCTCATTTTCTATATTAACACTAATCCCCTTAATTATATCTGCTCTATCACGTTCATATCTGAACCATATGTTTTTTCCACTGATTGCAATGTCTTTCGCAGATTTATTTTTATCTTTATTCTCATACTCTAAGTTGATTAATCTATTTTGTTTTGCTATATTTTCTTTTATTATCTGATTTTGGTTTACATAATTCTCAATCCATTTTCTTCCCTGACCTACTGTAAGTGGAATATTTTCAGATAATTCTCCAATCTCTTTATAAATTTGAGCCGGTATGGGCATAAATTGAAATTCTTCTGTATTATAAAGTTTATCTGCGACTTTATAACTATTGTCATCAGCTAAAATTTCTCCATTTTTCATAACTACGGCTTTACTGCAAACAGGTAACAACTGGTCTAATCTATGTTCAGAAATAATAACCGTAGTTCCAAGTTCATCATTTATTTTATGTAACATCTGAATAAATTTTTCTGCCGCTATAGGGTCTAACTGAGCTGTAGGTTCGTCTAAAATTATTACTTTAGGCTGCATTGTCATAACTGCCGCCAGATTAAGTAACTGTTTTTGTCCGCCTGAAAGGCTGTTTGTCGTCCTTTCATATAATTTTGCTATTCCAAAATATTCTGCTGTCTCGCCAATTCTTGCCCCTATTTCTTCTCTTGCCATTCCCATGTTTTCCAAACCAAATGCAAGCTCATGCCATACTTTGTCCGTTACAATCTGCTGTTGAGGATTCTGCATTACAAATCCAATTTTCATTGCCTGAGTTCTTTCATCAACTTCTTCAATTTTTTTATTTTCAAATAAGACTTCCCCAGCTTTGTCTCCATTTGGAGTAAGTACACTTTTTAAACATCTGAGCAATGTCGTCTTTCCACAGCCTGATTTTCCACATACAACAACAAAATCACCATTTTCTATATTTAATGAAACATTTTTTAAACATGAAGAATCTGCCATAGCATATTTAAATGTTAAATTTTTGATTTCAATCTGAGCCATCTTATCTCCTCCATAATATTTATTAAAATTGGTGTTGCGCAAAGTGCTGAATATGTTATGTAAACCAACGTTGCGTACTTATTTTCTTCTATATAGAACATCGGATAGTAGTGTGTTTTGACACATCCAAATATACACCCTAAAACTACAATTCCGCCCAAAAATATAATCCATATCAAGGCGATTATGTCCCTTAATGTTAATTTATAATTATTAAAATTTGTCCTTCTCTTTACTCCGTAGCCTCTTGATGCCATCGAATCAGCCGTATCCACTGAATTTTCCAATGCCCATGTTGCTGTAATTGAGAAATTTTTCACCTGCATTTTTACTTTTCGAATAAAATTCATTTTGTTAATATCACTTCCATTTGCAATTGCCATAACTCTATTTACATCCGAAGTTTCTTTTGCATGAGCCACAAATGCCGGTACAAATTTTAATACCATTGAAAAAATTAAAGCAAGCGTAGGTACTATCTTCCCAAATACAGCTATAATTTTATCTTCCGTTACTATTTTTTGAAATGTAAAAATCCAAATCATTACCGTAACTAAAATTCCTGCTGCAAACATTCCATATATAATAGATTCCAAAGTGACTGCATTTCCTGTTGGCAAAAAGAATAGCACCGTCATTCCTCTATGAGAAAAAAGAGGGTTTATCAGCCCTGCAAAAATAAACAAGCCTAATAACCCTGTTAACTTTTTTATTTTTTTGTTTTTGTATACAATTACAAAATAAACCGTGGCAAATAAAAAAGAAATGAATATCATAATCGGATGATTCACAAACATAGTAATTCCCAATATAAATGCGTAAAATAATATATTTACTACCGGGTGAAATCTTCCGAATTCTTCTCTCATTTCTTTTCTATATCCTCTCCTAAATTACATGTATATTGAAATTTTATTTCATCATTTTCTTTAATCTTGTACTCACTGCAACTTACATTTGGTACATCTCCATTTACAGTATACATCCAACCTGACTGTTTTCCACAGTCAAATTCGTATAAATTATTAATTCCTTCTATATATACGCTTTTTGTTGCCGGCGTTATGCTACTTTCAATCAGTATTCCTTCATTTTTCAATTCTCTCTCTAAAATATCAAAGCAGGATTCCCCTTCTGTAAATTTAACTTCCTTTGTCTCATATATCACGCCATCTTTTGGTTGTGCTTTTCGTATATTATCCTGTAATTTGTTACTATTTATTGCATTTATACAAGTCACATACAAAGTACATTTTTGTGTTGCCTTTTCAGATTTTACACTTTTACTATTTCCACAGCCCCACAAGGAAAATGTCATAAGTATTGTAATTATACATATGCTTAATTTTCTCAAATTAGTTTTGTTCATCTTTATTTGTCACTCTTTTCTTCTTATATTTATAAACATCAAATCCAAATTTCCCGGCTATACCACAACATATTCCAAAAATAAGTATAATATAAGGTCTTCTATTTTTGTGTTTTGTTTCTTTAGTAACATTTTCTTTATTATTAACTGAATTTTTATTTTCTGTTTCTTCTTTATTATTGTCTGTAGCTATCTTATTTTCTTCATCATTATTTTCTAAAACATCTGTAGCATTTTCTAAGTTATCTGTAGTATTAGTATTTTCTTCCGTTTCTACATTGTTATCTTTTCTATTCTTAGATTCATTATTTTCTCTATTGTCGGTATCATCGCTATTATTTAACGTATTTCCATTTGATTTACTATTATTTTTTGAATTTGATAATGCATTCTTTTTTGTGTTCTTACTTGTAGAATTGTTTTTATCGTTGTTATTTGCATCATTCTTATTTTTATCAGACGCACTACTTTTTATTTCTTCTTTATTATCTGCCTTAGTTGTTTCTACCTTTGTATTTTCTATTTTAATAATTCCATCACTCATATCATAGAGTCTGTTCATTCCTGATATACTTCTGTAATAAGCTGTTATTGCATACATTGCCTGGTCTGTAGACATTTGATTTGCGCCTTTTCCCTTCGTATGGCAAAAAGCACCATTATCTTTATAAAATGTCATTAAACCGTCATATACGGTTTTGCCGTTTTTCACAAATCTGCTATCATCAATTTTTATTCTCATTTCAGATAATGCAGTTAAAACCTGTGCTGTACTTTCACAGTTTGAGTCACTTGTATTTCCATATGCACCATCAGATTTCTGTAAAGTGCTAAGAATTGCAAGTCCTTTATCAATGCTTTCTTTTACATTTTGTTTTTCATTATAGTATGGAGCAAGTGCCTGAATAACCATGGCAGTCACATCAACATCTGCTTCTGTTCCCATATAATTCCATCCGCCATTGTTCAGTTGTTGTTTTACTAAGAAATCAATTAACTTATTTCTTGTTGTCTGTTTTCCTGTCGTTGCGTCCGGAATTTCATAATTGCCACAATCAAAAGCCATAAGTGTGTAAGCAGCTCCATTTACACCTTGTATCATTATATTTTCAAATGTTGCGAGAGGTTGCAATAAATTATATCCTGAAAAATTCTGAGGATTTTTTTGAATTGCAGTTAATGCAATAATTGTTCTTGCATATTCAGTATATTTTCTTGTTGATAAAATTCCTTTGTTCTCTGTAACTGCTTTTGATACATTGCTTACATATTTTTCTATATATTCATCATTAATATTTCCACATCTGGCAAGTCCAAACACCGTCCATTCTCCGCCTACGCTTCCATACGTCGGATTCTTTACCGTATTCATCTGATAATATGAAATTTTATTTATTGTGTTTTCTATATCATCCTTTGACGGTGTCTGACTTCCCATAACTGAAGTTGAGACACACATAAAGAATATTGCAATTGTTGCTAATAATTTTTTCATGTGTTTCCTCTTGTTTAATATAAATATTTATTACTTAATTTTTACTGATTTAACTTTGCTCCATTTTCCATAAACCCTTACTTTATTTACTGTTTTGTAAGCTCTTACTTTAACGTAGCATTTCTGATTTTTCTTAAATTTCTTTGTTATTAAAACATTCTTTTTAGTAGTCTTTACAATTACTGTTCCTTTTTTGAAATTCTTTGTTGAAGAGTATTTGTACTGATATCCTTCTGCACCTGCAATTTTCTTAATTGAAATTTTTGCTTTTCCTGCTTTTACTTTCTTTACTGAGTTTACAGTTGCTTTTCCTAATGTCTGTATTTCTGTTGTTATAGGCTGAATTGTTGTTGTAGGTTGCACTGCTGTTGTAGGCTGAATTGTTGTTGTAGGTTGCACTGTTGTCGCATCCTGCACTGTAGTTGTTTCGTTTTCAGCTTTCTTCAATTCTGCAACCACCTCATCAACTTCATCCTGAGTTGCCATCAATTTTGTTGCAACTTTAATTGCATTTTCATACGCAGTTTTAACATTTTCATTATTCATCCATACTGCTTTATTTTTATTAATTTTTGCTAATTCTTTTGTCAGAGTTGTTTTATCGGCAACCTTTAATGGTTCCATTCCTGCATAATTGCTTAATCCAACATCTGCTCCCCATCCATATACTGAAAACTGATATCTGATTACATCACCATCTTTTACAATATCTGCCGGTGTAAGATTTCCATTATCATTATCTCCGTTTACAGAAATCATCCATCCAGCCATACTATTATATGAATATTCTCCTAAACCATTGTTTGGCTGTGTATTACCATCATTTTTTTCATTTGACGGAGCTGAATATGATGTTGTATAAGTTTCTCCTTCATACTCATATGAACTTTCATAAGAAGGCATTTTTGCTATTTCTTCCGGTATGTCAATAATTCCTGTATCAGCATTCTCTATGCTTTGCAAATATAAATATCCATAGTTTTTTGAACCTGTATATTTAATCTCTTTTTCATTCATTACTTTCTCAAATACATCAGATATTGTCATATCGTCACTAACTTCAACGCTTACAGGCTCAACTACATAACCCTGTCCAATTGTAAACTTTTCTACTGAAAAAGTTACTGTTTTATTTGTTTCCTGTGCCTGAATCTTGTTATAACCTACTGTTGCAATACTTGTTGTCATTGAGACTGCAATTGCTATCGCCATTGCTTTTTTTACTGTATTTCTCATTGTCATTTCCTCCATGTATAATTAATCAACTAATTTTATAATAATCAATTAGTTATGTCAAACGATTGACATTACTCTCTACTCATTATTTTACACCACAATATCCCTGCTCCTGTGCTGAAACTTGTTGCAATAATTGCCGGAAGCACAACTGCTGACGGATTTACTGCACCATATTGGCTTCTATACGCAATAATGTTTACAGGAATAATTTGAAGTGAAGAAATATTTAATACTAAAAAAGTGCACATTTCATCAGTTGCAATATGCTTTGGAAATGTACACTTTCTTTTTCTTTGCCTCTTTATCTCTGATTTATTTTCACTTAATACGTATCCACTCTGTTCTAATGGATTTTCTGCTAATGCCTCCATTGCTTTTAGTCCTGCCGGTGTTGCCGCCCATCCCAAGCCTAATATATTTGCAATTATATTAGTTACTATCGGTTCTCTTGCATTATGGTTATGAGGCAGACCCGGAAACAGCCACATAATAATCGGTTCAAGTATTTTTTCCAGTTTTTTTATCATTCCACTTTTAGAAGCCACGTTCATAAATCCCATCCACATGCTCATAATTCCAAGCATTGTAATGCACATACTCACAGCCTCTTTTGTGGATTCTATTGCTCCATTTCCTACCTGTTCCATCCTGCCTGTTGCCATTCCATAAAGCACTGATATTATAATCATGCCTGCCCAAATATAATTTAACACTTAATTTTTCCTTATATTTTATTATTATATTTTACGCAAGTCAGACATAATAATTACATAATTTATAGCATGCGATTTAAATTTGCCATTTCAATTGCTGAGCATGCAACATCAAATCCTTTATTTCCTGCTTTTGTTCCTGCTCTTTCTATTGCCTGTTCAATGTTGTCTGTTGTTAATACTCCAAACATTGTAGGCACTCCTGTTTCCATTCCTACCATTGCAATTCCTTTGCTTACCTCTGCACATACATAATCATAATGATCTGTCGAGCCTTTAATTACTGCTCCTAAGCATAAAATGGCATCATATTTTCCTGACTGAGCCATTTTCTTTGCTACTATAGGAATTTCAAATGCACCCGGAACCCACGCTAATGTAATATCGTCATCATTAACTCCATGTCGAACACACGCATCCTCTGCTCCACTTACAAGTTTATTTACAATAAACTCATTAAATCTTGCTGCTACAATACCAATTTTTAATCCTTCTGCTACTAATTTTCCTTCTAAAGTTCTCATTTTAAATCTCCTCTTGTATAATATATTTTGATGTCAGTTTTTTAAAGTATGGTTTAAATTATAAGTTCTGACATTATTACACTTAACACTAAATTGCTTATACCAGATTTCTTAAATTTAAAAGAAATAGCATTTGTCGCCGTCGGTTCAAAGCTTTGGTGCATAGCCTGACTTGAAACTGTAAGTTACAAAGTCAGGCTGTGTGCTAAAACTTTAGAACCGCTACGAGCGACAAGCAGCGCGAGCGTTATTTCGTTAAATTTAAGAAATCGGGTTCAGCAAATAATCTTAGTAAGTTGTCATATGTGCCATTCTTAACTGCTTTGTTCTCAAATAATATTCATCATATTTTTGTGGCTCTATCTGTATTGGAACTCTCTCTACTATTTCGATTCCATATCCTGACAAGCCTGTAATTTTTGCCGGATTATTTGTCATAATTCTTAATTTTTTTGCTCCAAGGTCTGCCAAAATCTGTGCTCCCATTCCATAGCTTCTCATATCTGCCGGAAATCCTAGTTTTAGATTTGCATCTACTGTATCTAGTCCCTGTTCCTGAAGCTCATATGCCTTAAGTTTATTTATTAATCCTATTCCTCTTCCTTCCTGTCTTAAGTAAAGTATTATTCCTCTTCCCTCTTTTGCAACCATCTCCATTGCTTTCTCAAGCTGTTGTCCACAATCGCATCTTTTAGAACCAAATACATCTCCTGTAAGACATTCCGAATGTACTCTGCAAAGAACAGGCTCTCCATTTCCTACATCTCCCATAGTTAATGCAACATGATGTTCCCCTGTTGTTTTATTTTGATAACCCACGATATTAAAGTTCCCATATTTCGTTGGCATCTTTGCAACTGCTTCTCTTTTTACTGAACTGTCTCTTTCCATTCTGTATTTAACCAAATCAGCAATTGTAATTACCGTAAGATTATGTTCCTGTGCAAATTCAAGAAGTTCTGTTGTTCTCATCATTGTTCCATCTTCTCTCATTATTTCACAGCATAATCCACAAGGTTTAAGTCCTGCTAATTTTACAATATCAACTGTAGCTTCTGTATGACCTGTTCTTTCTAATACTCCTGCTTTTTTTGCTTTAAGTGGAAACATATGGCCCGGTCTTCTAAAATCTTCAGGTTTTGCATTATCATCTACAATTGCTCTCGCCGTAATTCCTCTTTCGACCGCTGATATTCCTGTTGTGGTTGATACATGGTCAATCGAAACGGTAAACGCTGTACAATGATTATCAGTATTTACTTTTACCATTTGTTCCAAATCAAGTTTTTCACAAAGTTCTTCTTCCATAGGCATGCAAATTAGTCCTTTTGCATAACTTGCCATAAAATTTACATTTTCAGTTGTTGCAAATTCTGCTGCACATACCAAATCCCCCTCATTTTCTCTATCAGGGTCATCTATTACTAAAATAACTTTTCCTTCTTTTATATCCTTAATTGCTTCTTCTATTGTTCCTATTGTTTTGCTCATTTTATATTCCTTCTTTCTTTAAAATCCATTTTCTATTAAATAGCTTTCTGTAATTTTTGATTCTTTCTTTTCATTACATTCTGAATAGCCTAATAGCTTTTCTACATATTTTCCTATAATGTCACACTCAAGATTTACTGTATCTCCAACATTTCTGTATTTTAAATTTGTGCTTATCCTTGTGTGTGGTATTGTGGATACTTTAAATCCTTTTTTATCAACATAAGCGACTGTAAGACTTATTCCATCAATTGATATTGACCCTTTTTCAACCACATATTTTATAATTTCATCATCTGCCAAAATTTCATACCATACTGCATTTTTATCTTCACGTATACTTCCTATTATCCCGGTTCCATCTATATGACCACTAACGATGTGTCCTCCAAATCGTCCATCTGCTGCCATAGCTCTTTCAAGATTTACACATGTACCTTTTTTGCTTCCATTTAAACCGGTTCTTTTTAACGTTTCTGACATCACATCCGCTTCAAATCCATTTTTCCACATTTTTGTGACTGTAAGGCAAATGCCGTTAACTGCTATGCTGTCTCCAACTACTGTTTTTTCTAAAACCTTTTCACATTTAATTCCAATCTGATATTTCTCACTATTGCTGTTAACATATTCTATCTGACCTGTTTCCTCTATAATTCCTGTAAACATTTACTATTTTTATGTATTTTATAAAATACGTATATCTCCTTTCCTCTGATATTTCTTTTAGACTTCTTTCCTTTATTTTAAATATCCGGTTAACATAATATCATTTCCTATTTTTTGTATTTCTAAATTTCTTAAGTTATATGCTTCCATCATTTTTTCGACACCTTTTCCTTCAATTGGAGATTTTGCATTTGCACCTCCTACAATCTTTGGTGCTATAAAGCAACAGATTTTATTTACAATGTTTTCTTTTAGTGCCTGTGCATTAAGTGTTCCGCCACCTTCAAGCAATATACTGTCTATCCCTTTCTCACCTAATGTTTTCATAAGTTCTGATAAATTAACTCTTCCTTTCCTTTTCTGCCTTACGACTTCAACCCCACATTCTTCTAAATATTTTTGTTTATCTGTATCAGCCTCATTTGTACAAACAACTATTGTTTGTATCTTATTAGCAGTATTAACAATATTACTTTCAAATGGTATTCTTAAATTTGAATCACATATAATTCTTATTGGATTAACATTTTCTTCTATTCTGCAATTTAACATTGGATTATCTTCTAATACAGTATTAATTCCAACCATTATTCCCATATACTTTTTTCGCATATTTTGAACGGTTTCTCTTGCCTTTTCACCTGTAACCCATTTTGAATCACCATTTTCACACGCTATTTTTCCATCCATCGTCATCGCATATTTCATTACAACATAAGGTGTTTTATTTGTAATATAATGAAAAAATACTTCGTTTAATTTGTCACATTCATCTTTTAATACTCCGCACTCAACTTCAATTCCGTTTTCTTCTAAAATTTTTACTCCCTTTCCTGCTACAAGTTTATTAGTATCCATACTCCCCACATAAACTTTTTTTATGTTTTTTTCTATGATAATTTCAGTACATGGTGGCGTCTTTCCATAATGACAACACGGTTCAAGCGTTACATAAAGCTCTGCTCCTGTTGTATCCTCCTTACAATTTGTTAATGCATTTCTCTCAGCATGAAATCCGCCTATCTTTTCATGATAGCCTTCCGAAATAATTTCATCATTTTTTACCACAACACATCCTACAATAGGATTTGGATTTGTATAACCTATGCCTTTTTTTGCTAATTCAATAGCTCTTTTCATGTATTTTGGGTTCAAAAAAAAGCCTCCTTTCATTCAAAGGGGCTTTCGCACAAATACAAATGTATATTATTCTGTTCATTACATATTCCTAATTGCGTATGGTTATTAGTAATTTATTATCAAAATCTTAATCCGATTAATTGTTATGTAAACTACATATCATTTAAATACATTTCTAAAAATCAGATTAATTTTATTCCTGATAAAGAACAATTACATTATCTATTCTTCTCCCATCCAGACTATACTGTCGGTTTTGGATTCTCACCAAATCAGCTGCTTTCGCAGGTCACGGACTCGTGCATCTTTACGCTCTGTACACTTACCATCGGTTGGGAATTTATGCTTTATGCATATCACCCTGCCCCGAAGAATTTTTATTTAATTTCTGCTTAAAGTATAGTCACCTTGTTTTTGTTTGTCAACAAAATTTCCAATAAACTATTTTTGTTAAACATTTTTTAATATATATATGTTAATTTTTTTAACGTAAAAAACCTCTAAAATAACAGATTTTTGTATATAATCTACACATTTTAGAGGTCTTTATAATTAATTTTTATAATTTGCTAATATTCTTAAAACTTTATTATTTAACTTTTATGTTATACTCTGCTGTTTTATCACTGTTAAGTTTGCTATTTGAATATATCGCCTGTATTTTGTAAGAATAAGTTTTATTTTTCTTAATATTTTTATCTATGTATTTTGCCTGAGTAGTTGTTGCGACTCTTTTAAATACCTTTTTGCCTTCCTTTTTGCGGAATACATAATATTTAGTGGCATTTTTATTTTTACTCCATTTTACATTTACACGATATACTTTCTTTTTCTTAACTTTTCTTACCTTTTTTGTCAACTTTACATTACTTGGTGTCTTTAACTTTACACGCACATAACGTTCTGACTTAATTCCGCTTGTAGTTACAGCAGTTATTTTTGCTATGCCTACTTTTTTGGCCTGTATATTTCCCTGTGCATCAACAGAAACTATATCCGGATAATTACTCTTCCATGTAATTGTATCTGTTGTATCATCAGGTGCTATCGTAGTAGTATATTTTCCTACATATCCCTTTACAACTTTTAAAATCTTGCTTTCATTAATGTTAAAAGCTGTTGATGGCTGTTTTACATCAATTGTTGAATAGCATATTAAACCGCTGTCTGTTGTTGACATTACCTGATATTTTCCAGCCTTTAATGCAGTAAATTCACCTGTAATTCTGTTAATTGAAATACTGTTTGCATCAACAGCATCCCACATTATTTTATTTGTATATGTTGATATAGTATCTTTATTATCAGTAACTGTTGTCTCTTTTTCATCTGAAGTTTTTGTTTCATCTTTTGTTTTTTTCGTAGTATCTTCAGTAGTCTCTGATTCATCTGTCTGAGTTGATGTAAATGTTGCTGTTAATTTAGAATTCTGTCCCTTACTTACAGTTGTATAATAACTATCTACTTTCAATCTGCTATCTGCAATTTTCTGCATTATAAGGGCATTTTTCATTGAAACTTTTGATATCAGATTATCCTTATCGTATTCACTATTTGGTAAATACTTGTTTCCATATGGACTTCTGTCGAATATTGTATTGTAAATAGTACATGCTGCCAAATAACTTCCTGTTACTGATGGATGAAGATTGTCCGTTTTATACATTGTAATTTTAGGATAATCCTGCATTACTCTCATAAAGTTAGTTCCTGATGCTGCAACAAGTCCATCATATTCATCAGCTATTTTAAAGTTATTTCTTGTTAAAATCTGTTCAATCTGAAAATCTGATAAAAACAATGATAATGAATCTACTTTAAATGTGCTTCCAATATTATTTGGCTGTGTTGCATATATAACCATTTTTGCTCCGGCATTATGTATTAAAGTGTATAGAGTATTAACTGCTGCTTCTGCCTCTTCTTCTTTTTCTACTAAAACTGCCCTGTTTTCCTGTAATACTACATAATCCCATGTATTATTTGTTAATGCCTGATAAACCTGACTTCCATACATGTTAGTCTTATCTGCAAACTGGCTAAGTTTGTATCCTGGTGATGTAATCGATGTAACTTCACAATTTATTTTATCTGCATCACAAAGTCCTTTAAACATTTTTGGCATATCATTGTAATATGTATGACTGTTTCCTACAAACAATATTTTATATGTTTTCTGTGTAAATTGAACATCATCGGCGTATACGTTATTACTTACTGCCACAAAATATAACATCATAATTACACCGAACAATATTTTACTATATTTTCTAAATCTGGTTTTCATTTCGTTGCTCCTCGTCTAACATGTATTGCCTCTCTATCTAGTCGGCGACTAGTTATTGGAAACATTATTAAATATAAACTTCATTAATTTAGTTTCCATCTTAAGTTAATCTGTAAATATTTACGTTGTACTAAATGCCGGCCAATATTTTAACAATAATGAGCATACTATTGTCATTGCTATTATAATGATTACTGTCATTTTCCAACCCTCTTTAAGCATATACTTTGGCTGTAAACCATATCCAACAGGTATTGCTCTGATTGATGTTGGTAACATATAAGATAAATTTACTCCTACTGATGCAATGTAAACGTAAGGTATTGGATTTAAATTCATTCCCTTTATTATAGATATAACTATAGGTATTGCAACTGCTGCAGTTGCTGTATTTGATGTTACATCAGACATAAGTAAAGTTACTGTTATAATTACAAATACTGTTGTAACTCCACCTGTAAGTCCCATTCCTGAAACCAATTCACCAATTCTTTCTGCTGCACCTGATTCATTTATTAATGTTCCTACTGCAAGACCACCTGCAAAAATGTAAATCATTTCCCAAATAATTTTTGTCTGAACTGATTTCCAGAGCATAAGTCTTTCTCCATCAGAACGTGTTATTAAGAATGATAAAATTGCACAAATAATAAATACATATGCCGGTTTTAATCCTGGTAATAATGTCTGATAGAACTGTCTTGTGAATGCAAGTATTGTTGCTACTGCAAATAATCCAAGAGAAATCTTCTCTTCTATGCTCATTGGTGGGAATTTTTTATATTCATTTCTAAAATATTCTTTTGATCCACCAAGGCTTTCTGATTTTTTAACATCCCTAATCATGAAAACAATGTTAATAACAAGTAATGTAATCATAATTGGTAAGAAACGGATTACCCATGAAATATACATGTATTCTTTTCCTGTAAGCTGCTGTAAATAATCAACAGTTACAAGATTCATTGCTCCACCAAGTGGTGATGTCAATCCTCCAAGTCCTGCACCGTAAGCTATGTATAATAATAATTTTGAACCAATTCTACTATGTTCAATATCACCCTCACCTATGTACTTTAACATCGAAACTGCAATAGGTGTAATTGTTGCACATACTACTGCATTTGGTAAAATTGCAGATAATACTGTAGATAACATAAACCAGAAAATTAACTGAATTCTTAAGTTATCACCAATTAATCCAAGTAATGATGCTGCAATTCTTTTATCAAGTCCTGTTTCTTCCCAAGATACAGTCAATATTGATGCTCCAAGTAATAATAAAATTGTCTCAGATGCATAATTTGATATTACTGCAGACATATCGCACATAGTGACAATAGCGTTAATTGCTATTGGTAAAAATGCTGTTACTGCATAATCGATAGGCGCTGTTACCCACCAAAATGCCATCCATGCAACCGTTCCTATTGCTGCTCTTTCAGCTAAAGCCGGAAATGCACTCTCCGGTATTGCTAAACAACATAAAACAAATAATAACGGTCCTATTAATAAATAAATACGCTGTTTTGTCTTTGTCATTTTAATTCCTCATCTCAAAATACTCTTAAAATCACTCTGATTTTCTATTTATAAGTTACATTTCTTTTAATTTACGTTTAATTACTTTTCCATTAAAAGTTCTTGGGAGTTCATCTATTACCTGAACAACTTTTGGAACTCTTATCGCTTCTAATTTATCAGTCATAAATTTATGTAATGCTTTTTCATCATATTCATATCCTTCATTTATAACTATAAATAATTTAGGTGCTTCTCCTGTAATTTCATCAGGTATAGGAATACATGCACATTCTTTTATCATTTCGTTCTGTGCAACAACTTCTTCTATTTCTGAAGGTGCAATCTTAATTCCACCCATATTTATTACATCGCCTTTTCTTCCAAGTAAATATACAAATCCGTCTTCTCCCATATAGCCTAAGTCGTTTGTATATAAAGTGCCTTCATCGTCTAAAACCTCTTTAGTAATTTCAGGTTCTTTTAAATAACCAGGCATGTTCATTGCACCCTTAAATGCAAGATTTCCCGGATTTTCTGCTGATGCATCAACTATATTTCTATTGTCATCTACAAAAATTATATTTGCATTTACGTTTGGAATTCCAATACTTCCTTTTTTATCTCCGTATTTGCTAAATTCAAGACTAACAGTACAACCAGATTCTGTTGCGCCGTAAATATTAAATAATTTTGTATTTGGGAACATTTCTTTTAATGTTTCTTTTGCTTTTTCAGATAAAGGTGCTGAACCTAACTGTATATAATGAATCTGTTCGCTATATGTTCCAAATCTATCCTTTGCAAATTTCAATAACTGTTCAAGAATTGCAGGAGCAAATGTGAGTCCTGTTACATGGTATAAGTCCAATAATTTGAAGAAATCCTCAACAAATTTTACTCCGTCAGTCATTATAACTGTTCCACCTTTATAAAAAACGGAATATGTTCTTCTAAGTCCCATAGAATGATTTAACGGTGCTGTAACCATTTCAACATCATCTGAAGTTATTCCTATAGCTTCACTTACATTCTGCGCTATTGCTATATTGTTTTTGCAGATTATCTTAATTCCTTTTGACTTACCTGTAGTACCTGTAGTAAACAAAATTTCTGATAAATCATCTGATTTAGGCAATTCATACTTGTTTACATCACATTCAGTTTCATCATTCATTGCCTCTTTAAACATTTCCTTTAAACTAATGCATTCTGCAGAAGTATCCTTTAATTTCTTAGTATCAAGAAAATACTTTGTTTCTACAAAATTCATAATTTCAAGAATTCTGTCCTCTTTTACAGCTTTTTCTAATGGACATGCAATCGCTCCAAGAAGCTGAATTGAAAATATCGAAAATAAATATTCAACCTTTTGTGCGCCTCTTAAAACTACAACGTCACCTTTTTTTACACCATTCTTTTCCAAATAAGCAGCTCCCTTATTTATCATTTTCCAAAACTGCCCGTATGTTGCCTTATTCTTTTTGTCTCCCACACATAATTTGCCGGGATTAATTTCTGAATTAGTTTTTATCGCTTCCAAAATTGAATTGTAACTCATGAAATCCTCCTAAAACTATCTCTTCAACATATGTTACTAAATTTATAGATGCCGGAGTTATAAGACTAAAATTATTCTGTATTTATACAAAATAATTATCATACCGTCTTTACTCCGGACATCATTGTATTTTCAGATTAGAATTTACCATAGAAGAATGCGCCGGCATCATATCCTGAACCGTACATTCCAAAAATAAGAATTCCCGCAATAAGTCCTAAATATAAAACCCATCTGAAAACAATATTCTGTTCTGCAATTACATCTCTGACTGTCTTATTATCTTTATCGAATTTTTCCTGTAACATACTTACACACCATACTAATACAACTAAAAGCATAGCTAATGTAAATCCATGTCTGTCTAATCCGTATGAGAATAAACTTTCATCCCAAAGAGTGTGAAGTCCAAACTGTCTAAAGTCAAACATTCTCTTTGTAAATTCAATCATTGTTGTAAATCCTGCTGAAACTGCAAAGAAAATTCTACCTATTGTCGAAAGCATAAATGTTCTAATCATTCTAAATAAATTAAAACTAAAGCATTCTGTATCAATATGAAGGAATTTACACAGTTTCTGTATTGGAATTTCAAATAACGAACTTGTTATAATTAAAATTCCATGGTATACGCCCCAAAGCACAAAGCAACTTGCGGCACCATGCCAAACACCTGTAACAATCCATACAACTGCTGCCGGTATAACTGCTGAAAATGCTCTTGAAGCCTGGTTTCCCCATTTTCTTCTTGTGAATTTATTAATTTTCTTACATAATCCTGACATTGAAACCTGATACAATAAATAATCTTTGAACCATGCACCAAGTGAAATATGCCATCTTCTCCAGAACTCAGGCATATTCTTTGAGAAGAACGGATGCCAGAAGTTTCTATCAAGATTAATTCCAAATATTTCAGAAACACCATGGGCAATATCCATACATCCCATCCAGTCTAAATATAACTGAATTGAGAATAATGATATTCCAAGTAAAAGTGGAAAACCTGTAAGCTGCTGCCAATTTGCTAATATTCCATTTGTAAATGCCTGTATTCTGTCAGATATTACCATTTTTTCAAAGTAACCCCATAAGATTAATTGAAATCCTTTAGTTACTCTGTTGTAATCAAATGGATGATCTGCAAAAAACTGTGGTGCTAACCTGTTATATCTTCCAATTGGTCCCTGCACAATATGAGGGAAATACATTGAGAATAAGGCAAGTTTAAAATAATTTGTTTCTGCTCTATATCTCTTCCAATAAACATCAAGTATATATCCAACAAGCATAAATGTATAAAAAGATATTCCAAGTGGAAGTATGAAATTAAACTCTTTACTCCAATCCATTCCAAATTTTGAAAGAATTGTGGATACACCTGATAAAATAAAATCTGTATATTTAATTACACATAACAATCCTAAATTAATAATAAAATCAACTACGAGGACTCTTCTTCTTTGTTTTGTACGTCTTTTCTTAAAAGCCTTCTTTGCATCTTTTGAAGAGAATTCACGTTCCTTTAAAATTTTATCCTCAGCATCATGCATTTTCTGAATTTTTCTTGCGAAAAAATATGTGCTTAGCGATGAAATAATTATAAAAACAATATATTTAGGTCCTGCAAATAAATAAAATGCAATACTTGCAATTAATAAAAATATCCACTGACATTTTCTAAAAACTGTAAAATACAATAAAATTACTATTAATAGAAATGGGATAAAAGATAGTGTATTAAAGCCCATTTTAGCTACTCTCCTCTGTTCAATGTAGTTTCACCATTATTTGAATACAAATAAACTGTGCTTACAACTCTTTTTAGTTGCTTATCGTATACTATAATATTAAAACCATAAGATGTTAAACTTGTACATTCATTGTCATTTAACTTTAGTGTGCTTCCTGTTGCATCAGCTTTCACAAGATAGTCTGTTCCATCACTAAATGTTCCACCTAATGAAACACTTACTGCACTGTCTTCACTCTGCTTAGCCACTTCATTGTATGTCTTACCATCATTTGTAACACTTACTATATTTGTACCAAATTCGCTATCTTCAAATATCTTTTTACTAACACCCATATTTATAAGAGTGTTCTTCTGTTCATCAGTAAATTTAATATTATTAACATTTGAACCTGCTGCTAAAATGACTTCATAATTTCCATTACTCTTATCCTGTACTTCTTTTAAATATTCATCTAAAGTTGTCGGGAAACTTAATTCACCTTCTTTTATAGATGCTTCATAATATTTTTTATATTTTTCAAAACTCTTCTTAACGCTATTATTTCCTTCTCTGTAATCAGTAAGATCATAATTTTCAGTTAAATATTTTCCCAAAAATTCTGAAGTCTTTTTTGCTCCCTTTATATTTAAATGAATTGCATCAGCTAAATCTGTTTTATAATTAAAATCAAGTTCTTTTCTAACGCTCTTAAGATTCATATCTATAAACGGAATATCATTTTCATCCGCAATTTTTTGAATATAATTATGCTGTTTTTCTTTCCAGCCTGTGTCAGGACTCTTTACGAATAATAACTTAACATTTCTTTCTTTAGCTAATTCAATTATTCTTCTCACATACTTAGCATTAACTTCATTTGGACTTTCAATTTTATCTGACTCTACTTCAAATCCATCATATAAGCCTTTTTGTGCATCCTCTTCAATATAAGTATTCATATCCTTAAATTGTGTTGATAATACTGAAAAGCCTCTAGTATAACTTTTGTTATTTCCTAAGAAGAAATCATAATCATCATAATTTAATTCTGACCATCTTGAATGATATAAAGATAATGGGAATAAATATGAAAATAAATCCGGTTTTACTTCATCTTCGTCTCTTTGAACACTATTGTATTCAATTGCATATTGAAGTTTGTTTTTTCCAATTCTCATATAATCATATGATTTTCTTGCTTTTTCCTCTGCCTTTTCAGATGATTTTCCGGCAGATTTAATTTCGACAACTGCTACTTTAATATCCTGTGTGTCTAATGCCTCTTTGAACCAAAAAAATGTTCCTATCATCGGCTGTGACATAACACCTAAATTATATGAAGAAATACCGTAATCTTCATATAACTGATACGGATCTGCTGTTGCAGCAATAACGCTTGCTCCAAAGAATAAAACTTCTGTACTGTTTTTTTCCAATTCATAAAAGCTCTTATTTGTTTTTGATGATGCCCAACGATTTTCTAACCACTTTGGTTTAAATAATCCTTCTAAAGCATTTACCATTAATACTGCCACTAGACAAAAACAAATAATTTTTACTATTCTTCCTATTTTCTGTTTCATTTTTTTCTCCATTAGTAAATAATTTTTGTATTTTAAAATAAACTTATATAACATTTAATAAAATTATAAGAATTTTAAGTCTCAAAAAAATAATAGTTTCCAAACTTGATATGCTCTTGTCCAAAAACTACTACCTATTTCTGCATAAACTTCTGTCTAACTGTATGTCATCATAAAGCACATTTTCACTAAATTAACATGTTTACTTTTTCATTAAACTCTCTAAGAATTGACACTATAATTCATTAAACCATAAAATTATAACAAAATCATTTAATCATTACAACATAATTGTTATAATTTTTTGATTACAATTATTTCTAAATTCTTTTACCTTTATTTTTATTACTATTAAATATCTCTTTTTAATTAATTCAAATAGTTTTATTAATTAGCATATTTTTATTTATTTCGTAATAATTTTTTATAAAAACAGACATCTTATTCTTTTATTAATGTATTATAAATGTCTCTTTTTGAAACTCCTCTGTCTTTTGCTACCAATTTCATAGCAGCTTTTTTATCATTGCCTTGGTTTACATAATATTCCATATGTTCTTCAATACTCATATCTTCCCACTGTTTTCTTTTTTCTTCCTTAATCTCCTCCTGAGATTTTCCTTCTATTACAAGAACAAATTCTCCTTTTGGTTCTTTTTCATTATATTTTTCTATTGCACCATCAATTGTTGTTTTATCAGCTTCTTCATATTTCTTAGTAAGTTCGCGGCATAATGTAATACTTCTATTTCCTAACGCATCTCTTAATTCCTTTAGTGTTCTTACCAAGCGGTGTGGTGCTTCATAAATTACTATTGTCCTTGTTTCATTTTTCAACTCTTCTAACACAGTTGATTTTTCTTTTTTATCACTAGGTAAAAATGCCTCAAAACAAAATCTTCTTGTTTTTTGTCCCGACATTGTAAGTGCCGTCACGCAAGCTGCTGCTCCCGGAAGAGATGAAACTTCTATTCCTGCTTCATAGCACTGTCTCACCACCTCTTCTCCGGGGTCTGATATTCCAGGCGTTCCGGCATCCGTAATAATTGCTACGTTTTTCCCGTTTAGCATCATTTGAACCAACTGTTTTGCCTTATCATATTTATTAAATTCATGATAACTTGTCATTGGAGTCTTTATTTCAAAATGATTTAATAATTTTACACTATTTCTTGTATCTTCGGCACCAATTATATCAACTTCTTTCAAAATTCTTACAACTCTGTACGTTATATCCTCCAAATTTCCAATTGGTGTTGCACATAAATACAATTTTCCCTGCTTAATTTCTTCACTCATAGACTTTCTCCATGTTTATTTTCTATTCACAACTTAAACATTAATCATTTTTCTTCATTATAACCATATATATCATATATCTCATCTGTATATACGCCCTGTTCTTTATATACAATCAATGGTTTTTCCACCTTAACCATGGACTTACCTCCACGGCATCCTTCAATAAGAACCATATTTGCTTCCTTATCTGCAAATGGATGAACCATTCTTATTCTTTTAGGCTCAATTCTATACTGTCGCATTAGTGATATTATGTCAACTAGCCTGTGTGGTCTATGTACCATATAAAATCTTCCTTTCGGCTTTAACATCTTTGCCGATTCTCTTATTACATCTTCCAAATTACACAAAACTTCATGTCTTGCAATCGCCTTAGGCATTTCAGGATTTTTCAATCCATGATTTTCATTCATATATGGCGGATTTGTAGTAATAACGTGAAAAGTGGCTCCGCCGAAAATTCCCGAAGCCTCTTTTATATCACCTGTCACAATATTAATTTTATCCTGCAATTTATTCATTTCTACACTTCTTGTAGCCATCTCAGCACTTTCATGCTGAATCTCAAGTCCTGTAAAATGCTCTCCGTTGGTCTTTGCTTCCATTAAAATAGGAATTATTCCTGTACCTGTTCCTAAGTCTAGTACTTTTTCCCCTGATTTAGCTTCTGCAAATCCTGACAATAATACTGCATCCATTCCAAAGCAAAACTTGTCCTTACTCTGAATTATTTTATATCCATTCCGATTAAGGTCATCAATTCGTTCTCCCTGTTTTAAATTAATCATCTAATTTTGATTCCTCTTTATCTTCAAGCCCTTTTAGCGCCTTTATTTCATCTGCTGCCAAATTGATTTTCTTTTTCTTAGGCTTGAATTTTAATTCTTTAATATTATATTCTCTGATTTCCTTTTCGTCATTTACTTCTACAATTACTTTTACTTTCTGTCTAAGAACATTTACACTGTATACTTCTCCTCGTAATCCGTCAAATGTTTTTACATTTTCACCTACACTTGGAAGATTCGCATTTAAGTATTCATATGTTTCCTGCTCATTTTTTAAGCAACACATTAAACGTCCACATACACCTGATATTTTCGTTGGATTTAATGAAAGACTTTGTTCTTTTGCCATTTTAATTGAAACCGGTGCAAATTCCGGTAAAAATGTATGACAACATAAAGGTCTTCCACACACTCCTATTCCTCCAAGCATTTTAGTTTCATCTCTAACTCCAACCTGTCTTAATTCAATTCTTGTTTTAAAAACAGATGCCAAATCTTTAACTAACTCTCTAAAATCAATTCTTCCATCTGCTGTAAAATAGAATAAAACTTTATTATTATCAAATGTATATTCTGTATTAATAAGTTTCATTTCTAATCCATGTTTCTTTATTTTTTCGAGACAGATTTTATATGCCTTTTTTTCTTTCTTTTTATTTTCTAACTCTTTCTCATCATCTTCTGGAGTAGCCACTCTTATAATTGGCTTAAGTGGTGCTGAAAGTTCTTCTTCATTAATTTCCTTTATCTTTCCAACAACTTCACCATATTCTATTCCTCTTGCAGTCTCTACTATTACATGCTGGCCATTTTCAACTTCTATATCACCTACTGCAAAATTATAGATTCTTCCTGCCTGTCTAAATCTTACTCCGATTACTTTTGTCATTTTTGAATCCTTTCTCTAATAATCAAAAACAATACTTCTAAAGTTGCATCAAAATTTACATTTGACCCAATCCTTTTCTCCGCATTATCTATTTCTTCTAAAATAATATTTATATCTCTAAAGCTTAGTTTTTCACTTTGATTAACTATAGCCATATAATCATCCTGAAATATCAGCTTTTCTGAATCTTTACATGCCTTATACACAAGCATATCTCTATACCACACATACATAAGATCAAAAAATTCATCTATATTCTTTTTTAGTTCTCCCGCTGTCTTTACTGCCTGAGTTATTACATTTATTCCCCCATGTTCCATTGCAATCAATGTCTGAACCAGAGAATTTTTTAGTTCTTTAAACTCTTCTGATGTTGCAAGTTTAACAGCTTTTCCCGGATTTCCTTCAGCAAATGCCGCAGCAACACTTGCATCATAAGAACCTATGCCAAACTCACTCATTAAATAATTCTTTATTGTGCTTTCTTTTACACTTCTTATATTTAATACAACACATCTTGATAAAATTGTCTGCAAAAATTTATCTGCATTTGTAGTAAGTAAAATAATTATTCCATATTCCGGCGGTTCTTCTATAGTTTTTAATAGTGCATTTTGAGCTGCCTCTGTCATTTTTTCACAATCCGGAACTATATAAATTTTATGTTTACTGCTATACGGTTTAATCACAATATCATTGTTAATCTGTTCTCTTATCTCATCAACACCAATACCACTTTTCTCGTATGTCACAATTCTTATATCCGGTTGGTTTCCGGTATCTGTCTGATGACATGATTTACATTTTCCGCAAGCAACTCCTGTCGGAGTTTTTCCTACAGTGTTATTATCCTCACACTGTAAAGCTTTCGCAAATTGAAGCGCTAACTCCATTTTACCTGACTCAGCTTCTCCATTGATTATATATGCATGAGAAATCTTTCCCATCTTTATTGCATTTTCAAAATGTTGAGTTATGTGATTTTGACCTAAAACTTTTCCATTTGCCATACAACAAACCTCATAATCTATTTACACTAACTAATTAAATATATCATAAATACTTCTTTATGTCATTTTCAATATTATTTACACATTCAAATAATTTGTCATTTTCATATATTTTATCAATTCCAACTTCTAATATTTTTTCTCTTGAAAAATCTTCTTCATCGGCAATAAATCTACGACACAACTCTGTATATTTTGGATTTTCCTGACGTCTTTCCCTTTCTACCGCCCTAGAAAGTCTTTCACCTGGTTCAACATATATGTAAAACGGAATAACATTTTCTTCTCCATAATACTTTCTCATTCCTTTATAAGCCTCTAAAGTTCCAATATAAAGGTAATTATTGTCACTATCCAAATCTATTTGTCCATCATCTGCTGTAAAATAATTCCATAATCCGTGTACAGTATTATAGCCTCTGCACTCAATTATTTTTCCCTTATCTTTCATTTCTTCTAATTTTTGAGGAGAAACAAAATAATATTCTACTCCATTTTTTTCGCCCACTCTCATAGGTCTTGTTGTATATCCGACAACTGTCTTTAAATTCAATTGCCTATTATTTTTAATTTGCTGAAAAATTGTATCCTTACCGGAGCTACTTTTTCCTAATATATAAAATATTTTTCCCATTTTCTTTCCTTTTCTTTAATCAACTTAAATAGTTCATACCTATTTTTTATTATATTATTAGTCATTATTAAATTAATTTAAATGTTATGAATTTAAATATTAATAATTTAATTGTTTTTATATTAATTACATAATTAGATTAATCAACAATTTTAAATTTATCATATCTAACTATTTCATAATTTCTATTTTTGTATTCCTTTATTTGTTCAACAAGCTTTACATTAACAACTTCGCCTGGAACAATTAATGGAATTCCCGGCGGATACAAATAAAGATACTCCGCAGATACTTTATTTATTGCATTTTCAATATTTACCAACTTTGTATTACTATTAACTGCATTAGAAATACTCATCTCCTGAATATTTCTTACTAATTCAAAATTTGTATTCTTAATTTTCTTTATTTCTGATTTGTTTGTAATTTTTTTGAGTTCTGCATCAATATAATCTAATGCTTTATATAATCTATCAAATCCCTCTTTATTATCACAAAAGGTAGTTATAGCCAACACATATTTTGCAGCTTCCATTTCCATTTCCAAATGAAATTTTTTACGTAAAATATCATTCATAGGTTTTCCACCTATACTTGAGTTAATTATTAATTTACTTAAATCAACATCAAAAACTTCATTCGTTCCAATAAGTTCTTTTCCCGGAATATGTATGTAATGTAATTTATCACATTTTTTTCTAAATTCTTCTATGTCATTGCTAAATTTTTCATATATTTCATTTCCATTTTTATCTAAAAATGATATGCATTTATCCATATTTGCCATAAAAACATATGAAGGACTGCTTGTCTGAAAAATTGACCAAAAATGTTTTATTTTTTTCTCATCAACTCTTTTTTTTCCTTCTTTAGATAAATGTAACAATGCAGTCTGCGTAAAAGTCGGCAAAGTTTTATGCATACTCTCAATTACTAAGTCTGCTCCCATATCATATGCTGGTTTTGGGAATTTATCTGATATTCCAAAATGCGCTCCATGAGCTTCATCAACAATAAGCACTGCTCCATTTTTATGCGTAATATCTGCCAAAGTTTTTATATCTGACACAATTCCATCATATGTAGGCGACGTTATGACAACTGCTTTTATATTACTATTTTTTTCAAATAAATTTTCTAATTCTTTTGCACTATATCCCCCATTTATCCCATATTTAGGTATATACTTTGGATACAAATATGTATTATTTAACTTAAGCAATTCACTTGCATTATATACTGCTTTGTGACAGTTTCTTCCTATTATTATTCTATCCCCCTGTGTAAGACACGAATGCATTGCTGTTAAAATGCCAACTGTGCTTCCATTTACTAAAAAATATGTTTTTTCCGTCCCCCAAAATTTTTTTGCCCGTTCCATCGCATCCTTAAGCACGTCATCTGCTTCGTAGAGCATATCAAATCCATCTATTTCTGTTATATCAATATCAATTCCATACTGCTCTTTTATTAAATTTACATTTCTCTTATGTCCCGGCATATGAAATGGGTAAAAATCAGACTTACTATATTCTTTTAATTTATCATATAAATCCTTTGACATTACTATTCTTCTTCTAACTCCTCATTATCAAACATATTTTCAAATGAAATCTGCTTGTAATTGTATTGATTTTTCTCAAATCCCTCTAAAAATACTTCCATAGACGCATACTCTTTTCTGCCTTTTTTAATCAAATAAGGTACATCTATATTAAATATTACATTTTCTTTTGTCGGATTATCTTCTCGCTTCATCAATTTTTCTACAATAGCCAATGGTATAGAAAATTCAGCTACACTTTCCATAAATGTTAATTCAAATTTGGCTTCAAACAAATTTTCCGTTCTATAAACTTGTTCTATATAAACTCTTCCTACTTCTGATTTTTCAGCCTCTTCAATAACTGGAATAGACCATCCTTCATTTCCACAAATTATAATCGGATATACGTTATTGACTATTCCAACCATTGCATCAGGCAATACATGTGTTTCATCTACTGCATTTTCGTATCCAACTAATAATTCTTCTTTGGAAATCGTATTTATTACATTTTCATTTAATCCATTAACAAATTCATTTATGTTTTCTAATATAGGTTTAAAAACATCTATTTTTTCAAATGAAATAAGAAATATATTATGTGCCCATGCATATTCCTGAGCAGCACGACTAAATCCTGTCGCACTAAAATAACATCCTACATTATTGTATATATTTTCATTTTTATCCACGCCTAAATATCTATTTTCATTAATATCTGTAATAATTCCATAAAAATCTCTTATATGAGACAATTCAACTCTATTTTTTGCATAAAATTTATATTGGCAAATCATTCTTATTGGAGTTGTAAATGCTGAAGGCATATTTAAAATACCATAACTATATATTCCATGTTGTGAACTATTTCCATTTATTTCTTTTTCTTTTATAGTTACATATCCACTATCTTCTAATAATTTATTTACTTTTTTCTCAAATATATACTCTCTTGCCTGATGTTCTTTCATATATACCACCTACTCATTTGTTTATTTGCGTGCATCCTTTTATATTTTACTATTTTTTCAAGACTATATCAAATCTTATTATTTCCTATAATTATTATTTTTTTAATTTAATTTCTATATTTATTCAAACCAACTTAACTCTAAATATGTATAAAAATTATATACTTATATAATAAAAAAAGAAGCATTCCTGCTTCCCATCACTTCATTACTTATTAACGTTCCCTTATCCGACCCGTTTTTCTTGTTCTTCCCTGTTCTTCTCTTACCAAATGACATTCGGACATGGTTAATGCCCAGTTCCGGAATCGAACCAGAGACACGAGGATTTTCAGTC